>CAZHGK010000114.1:0-1552 GCA_964532095.1 uncultured Planctomycetales bacterium
ATAGGTTTTGCCATGGGAAATGATTTCAACAGTCTGCTCTGCCCCAACATAAGCACTGTAAATAAAAATAAATACGAATAAAAATCCGAACGTTTTCATTGTTTTTTATTATACCGTAAGGTTATACTTAAGGTATGAATTTAACGATTATCATCATTAGCTTAATCGCTGCCCTCTGGTTTATCGGGGTATTTTTTGGTTTTATCGGTGGCGTGCCTAAAACATTTCAAAACCAGGGGCACGGCAATATTGACGCCAAGAAAACACAGCAACACGTAGAAAAAACCGTTGAAGATACCCAGGAAAAACAGCGGCGGATGATGGAAGATATACAGCAAAAAATGCGCGATAGCGCCAACCGTTATTAATGATCCTTAGACTCAAGGATTCGACGGGTAAACTCCCCTTCAAACAACTCTTCAAACTCTTTTAACACCTTTTTTCCTAACATCTTAACAATAGCAGCTTCAATGGCTGTCAAACGCGCCAAAAAATAAACATACTGAGGATGGTATTTCTTTTTGGAAGCATCTGCATATTTCAGCTTGATCTCATCGGATTTCTTAGTCGCAATATACGCATCAAATTCCGCAAGCAAACGTGCATATTCTTTTTGGTCTGAATTCTTTAATGGTAAGGGATTTTTAGACAGGCGCGTGGCAATGAATTCATCGACACTTAACTGGGTGGTCTTGCGTTCAATACGCTCGAAACTTTCGCGGGTAGACTTATACGCCCACAGCAAATAACGCTTAGTCAGCGGTTGATGGTACTTGGAAAACTGTTTCATTTGAATTGTATTTCGTTGGAAATATGCTCAATGCCCTTAACCGTGCTATTTAACGTTTCTTTAACTCTCGTTTCCATGGGCCCACCGGGATCACCATTCTTATTGGAAGGAAGCAGAAAAAAGATAAAGAAACCAGCTACGGCAGCGATTAAAAGAATAACTTCCACCATGTTTTGGGCACGTATATTTAATTTCATAGGTACTTCAAATATACCATATCAAAACCGAGAAAACAACATCTACGCTTTATGGCGGAAGGTAATACGGCCCTGGGTCAAATCATACGGTGATAAGGCAACGGTCACCTTGTCCCCGGGTAAAATCTTGATAAAAAACCTTCTCATTTTCCCAGCGGGATATGCGGTTATCGAATGCCCATTCTCCATTTCCACAGTAAAGCGGGCATTGGATAATGCTTTTTGAATAATTCCCTGTACCTCAATTGCCTCTTCTTTAGACATAAATGTATTTTTTCCTTTAGATATATTAATGCTTATTCCGCTGCTTCTCGACGATGAACATGGCAATAAAGTTCAGAGTTATAAATACTTAGACGCTGCTTGCAGCCGTGCTTTTTGCACACTCGTCCTGCACCAAAACTTTTAATACCTCTTCTTTTCTTTAACTTACGAGGACTAATTCGGCTAATCATGTGGTCCTTTGCGTTAAAAGCCATTAATGGAAAAGCATTTGATAAAGCATTTACTGAATTATTAAAAGAAACATATGAGAACAGTGTCCCAGTCGGAATTGTAGACGGAT
>CAZHGK010000114.1:1562-6487 GCA_964532095.1 uncultured Planctomycetales bacterium
GATAAATAGAAGGTGAATGGTGAGGGATTATCTATTTAGATGTTACTACTATACACTGTTATTGCTGATAACACAATGAACTTATTTGGGGCGGGAATAGACCACATCGCCGATGGCGACAGGTTTATCAACTTTAAATCCTATTTCATCGCCTTTTTTAGCGATTTTAATGTCCTGATTGTCCATCTGCATGGACCAAACCTTCTGGGTAAATTTCTTATTCATACCCACAATGGTAACCTTATCTCCTATTAAAATCGTCCCCTTAGTCATTCCAGCCACGGCCACCTTAATACGGTCAAAATAATGGGTAATCACCGCCACCTCAACCATCCCCTCGGGAATATCTGACTTAACCGGCTTCTTTTCTTTAACCTTGGCAGGTTTTTTAACAACAAGCTTCTTAACAGGCGTGCTCTTAACAGCTGTTTTCTTAACCGTTTTACGGGCCGTTTTCTTCTTTGCAGCCTTTTTCGTTACAGTTTTCTTTTTCGGCGTAGATGATTTCTTCGGCTTTAACCAAAACACTTCTTTTAAGATATCAACAAATTTTTGGATCATAGCCATTAAGGATGGGTCATGTGCTGTGGGTTATCGGTTATAACACAATCTGATTCGCAATACGGGCAACCAGGGGCAAATCCACCATGCGCCCACGGATTGAAGAAATGACGCCCCAGAATGCAAAAAGAAGCAAAACAAACATCAGGGGTTTTAATGCCCAGGCAAAAACAATGCTGATAATCATTGTGGCCACCTGCCCCACAAACAATACCAGCCCCTGCTTTCCGTGGGCCAAGACAAAGGGATTGTCTTTCTTAAGAATCAACGGGATAATGCACAAAATCGACAGGTAGGACAAGACCGCAAACATCTTGCCGTCTAAGATATCTTTCTTTTCGAACGATTGCGTCATGCGGCTTTAACTTCAATGAGCGAGTTAATATCCCCAAAGGAATTGCGTTCCGTTTGCACATTCAATGGGTCTTCTTGCCATTTACCGTCGACAATAAATTGGTATTTATATACACCTGCCTTTAAAGGCACGCGAATCGACCACACGCCCCCCTTATTGACCATGCGGCAGCTTTCATCCAATGACCAATCATTAAAACTGCCTGTCACATAGACAGCCTGGGCATGAGGCGCATTAAGGGTAAATTGGGCAGCACCCAAAAATTCACTGGTTTTTGCTTCTACCAATTCCTGCATTTTCTCCGACGGAATATATTCATCATTGGTGACAACTTCAACAGGAGCTGCTGTTGGAATATCGGCTATCTTAATCCTTGGTTTCTTTACTGCAATTTCCTGAGGCTCAGGCATACCCGCATGGCGTTCAATGGTCAGGATTTCACGGGCCAAACCTAAATAATCTTTAGTCCCACGGCAATATTTATCATACTTGTACACCGGTTCCCCCATCACTGCAGATTCCTTAAGCTTGACGTTGATATGCACAATGGTGTCATACAACATGCCTGTAAACTTTTCCTTCATCTTGCTTAACATGGAAAAGGAATGGCGCAGGCGAGAATCAAACATGGTGATCAATACCTTTGCTTCAACCTGATGGTTTAGGCGATCACGGATTAAATTGACGATATCCATCAAATGATCCACCCCTTGGATGGAAAAACGGCTAGTCTCGACGGGGATAATAACCTGAGCGCTGGCACGGATGGCGTTGACGGTCAAAAACCCTAAGCTCGGCGGACAATCAATTAAAATATAATCATACTGGTCTTTAATCTCATTAAGGACTTCCACAAGCTTTAACTCACGTCCGATTTCATCAGCCAATTCTTGTTCCAAGGTTCCTACCAAAACATTGGATGGCACAATATCAAAATTTGCATCAACACGCTTGATAATATCTTTGATTTTAGTTTTACGGGGAGTTAGTTTGGAAATGACATTATAAATACTATTATGATCATCAATATTAAGCCCCAGCGTGGCATGCGCTTGCGGATCCAAATCAATCAATAGGGTTTTTTGGCCATTGACCCCAAGTGTTGAGGCCAAATTTATCGAGGTCGTTGTTTTCCCGCACCCACCCTTTTGATTGGCTATAGCAATGATTTTCATATTTCCCTTTAACGGTTGAGATCCCTCGCTTGTTGCTCGGGATGATTCCGACATTACGTCGGAATCAGTTTAAGATCCCTCGCTTGTTGCTCGGGATGATTCCGACATTACGCCGGAATCAGTTTGAAAAGCTTATTTCGTCGACGAGGACCGTCCCTTTTTTATGGTCCACATTCCACGCTTCCAATATAAACGAAACATCTGACACAGATGTCCAATCGGTTAAATTCAATTTCTCAAAAGGAACAGTAACTTTCTTCCATTCATTTTCCACATTCTGAATATAGTATGTGGCTTTTTCATTTTTCTCATTTGTGAGCATCATCTTCACAACACCTGGGTATGCTCCATTAAGCCCACGGATCGCCACATTTAAACGGCTAAACTTTGAAGCATCCTTATCAGGAATGCTGATCGAAAACGTTTTTGTCGCCGGAAATGGTTCATTTAAATCGTAACTGATACGCACCGGATTATTATTAAGTGAATAAAATACCCGTTGCTGTAAACCATTTTTCCCTGTCAAAAAAGCTGTAAACCCATACACGGTACTAACAACTAACACCGATGTGATCACGATATTGACCACACGCCACGCGCGATCTTTTACCTTAGATGACGGCTTTGCCGAAACGTTTTCACGCTTACCAAGGTAAACCTTGGCTAAATGTTCATAAATTTCATCACGGGTCATGCTGCTGCAAACTTTCTAAAATTAGGTTGTCATGCGCTCAAGACTTGCCTGACAAAGGCTAATTTAAATATCTATTTACCAACGGGTTATGACTTGATTTATGGTAAACAAGTATAACGCGTCGAACCATTAAAAATATATTAGCAAAGAAGTACGAAAATAAAATGCAAAAATGAAATATTTTTAAGTGCGGAAAATACACCCTCGACGAGAAATAAAAAAACACCCTGTATAAATTTCATACAGGGTGTTTTTATTTGCTTCTCTAATAATTTTCTTACAGAAAATTATTAGAAGTTTACTAACACGTGAGCCAATGCTTGGCTAGCAGTGTTGTCATTAGCACCTGTGAACGTGTTGCCTGGAACGAACCAGCCTAAGCTTAAACCTAATGTAACATCTTCGGTGTAAGCATAGTTTAAGTTCACATCGTATTCATTACCGATTTGCTTGCTAGTTGTTGTAGCAGGCACAACGGTTGCTGTTGGAGAACCTTGGCTGCCATCTGGTTGTAAGAACACCAGGGAGTTTTGGCCAGCGAATCTCTTAGCAGCCCACAAACCGCTCCATGTGAAGGAAGCAGTCACATCTTCCACTGGCTTAGCAGAAATGCCAGCAGAAAAGATTTGCATATTTGTTAAGTTAAACAAGGTATTGTAGATGGTACCACTACCTTGAGCTTCGTTTAACGGATCCCAAGCTGTGTATTCTTCACGAGAATTAGCTGCTACGGTTGGACGAGCAACATCACCGTTTTTATCACCAGAAACGTAGGTATAAGACGCATTCACAACTGGCTTATACTGTTCGTACACTGGTAAGGAATAATTTGCCAAAAATTGCGCGGCAAAGGCTTGACGGCGAATATTATCATCCGTGCCAGAAGAGCTATCAGGAGCTGTACCTAACTTCCCTAATTGCCATGCCAATTCAGCTTGTGTGTTTAACCCTTGAACAGGATTGGTGCTCACACGCAAACCAGGCACGTATAAGGTATCAGATTCAGTAACCGTAGCGTTATTATTTCTATTAATACGGCTGAAGAAATAACCTTCAACAACTGTGCTCATGGCATCGCCTAATTGATAATTGGCGTTAACACCGTAAACATCATTGTTGTCACCAGCAGCGTGGTATGTCCCACCTGGCGTGCTGTTGTTATTATTTCTGAAGTAGATTAAATCCAAGGTTAATGGCTTATAATCTAAAACAGCTTTGATCCCATCATAAGCAGTTCTCTTGGTTAAATCAGCCGCAACGCTGCCTAAAGGACCTGTGGCTGCATTATTAACACCACCGTCACCCAAGATCAAACCATTACCATAGGCAAACACTTGACGCCCAACAGTCACAGTCAATGGTGAGTACAACATTTCACGCAAGGTGACATATGCCAAGTACAAATCAACTTCTGTTGCTTGACCACCAGAACCAGATTCAGCATTCCAATCGCGTTCATTGATCAAACCAACAGTTGTCGACACATTATCGCTTAAATCAGCGTCAATGCGAAGACGGGTTTGGGTAATGAATTCGTTTTGATCAATTAAGCCAGCTTCCATAGAAGGAGAAGTCAACGACTTGGTTCCTAAATTGAAATGCTGACGGTTGATGTAGGTAGAATCGATGTCACCGCTAACTTTAACATTCTGAACAGCAGCGAATGCTGGAACAGAAGCTAAGATAGCCATAACTAAAACGGCTAATACTTTTTTCATATTAATCTCCCAAGATTTACAGTGAGAATTTATCTATATATATGCTAGGTGTCTATGGCCTAGGAAATAACTATGATAGACCCCATGTTGATGATCCCGCGCCCGATTCAGTTTAGAATCCCTCCTTTCAGTGGGCAAGATTGAAATCACCAGGGTGTAAAAAGTAAAAGGATTTTGCCATGTGAGGCGTTTGATGTCAAGAAAAAATGAAAAAATTTTACTACAAGGGGAATTTGGCTGGATCATCGTAGACGAATTGATGGGCTTCACCGTCGTAATCGGCAATCTTTGGAAGGACTAAATCGCGCTCATTTGGATCCCTCTGACCGCTTAAATGCTTTTTAAACTCGGAAGCAAAGGTCTTGATAATGCTAGGGATAAGGATGGACTCCTGAGTTGGCAGGAAACAACGGGTTTGATTG
>CAZHGK010000115.1:0-5552 GCA_964532095.1 uncultured Planctomycetales bacterium
GCTGGACACCGGAACGTTTAAAAGAAGTCGTTCGTCTTAAGCTTAAAGACCGGGCCCTGTTTGCTGTTTCTAATCGCGAACCTTATATGCATGTCCGTAACGGGAAAGAGATTGAGTGCATTGTTCCAGCCAGTGGTCTGGTTACGGCGCTTGAACCAGTTCTTAATGCCTGTGGCGGGACTTGGATTGCACAAGGTTCGGGAAACGCGGACAAGGAAACTGTTGATAAGGACGATAAGCTCCGTGTCCCACCGCAGGAACCTAAATATACACTGCGGCGTGTTTGGGTAGATAAGGATATGGAGGAAGGTTTTTATTCTGGTTTTTCCAACGAAGGCTTGTGGCCTTTGTGCCATATTGCGCATACCCGTCCAATTTTTAGAAGTAAGGATTGGGAGGATTATCAGGCTGTTAATAAAAAATTTGCAGCAGCGGTTTTACAGGAAATTGAAGGGATAGAAGGGCCGTACATTTTGATCCAGGATTATCATTTTGCCCTACTTTCTCATTTGATCAAGACGGTCAGGCCAGATGCGCGGGTCGCTATTTTTTGGCACATCCCATGGCCAAATCCGGAATCTTTCGGTATTTGCCCATGGCGAAAGGAACTGCTGCAGGGGATGCTGGGCGCTGATTTGATAGGTTTCCATACGCAGTTTCATTGCAATAATTTTATTGAGTCGGTGGACAGATTCCTAGAATCGCGCATTGATTATGAACATTTCTCAGTGGATAGAGAGGGGCATACTACGCTGATCAAGCCTTTTCCAATTAGCATTGATACAAATTCTTCACAATTAGAAGGCGGACCAGTTACCGCCGAAGCATTGCTTAAACCTTATGGGCTGCAGGCCAAGTGGATGGGGGTTGGAGTTGACCGTCTCGATTACACTAAGGGGATTTCGGAGAGGTTCAGGGCCATTGAGAGTCTGATGGAAAACCATCCTTCATTCCGTGGAAAGTTTACGTTTGTTGAATTAGGGGCTCCCAGCCGCACCATGATTCCAAAATACAAAGAATTTATTGATGAAATTGTTAAGGAAACAGAGCGTATCAACATGAAGTTCAAAACAAAAAATTGGCAGCCTATTTTGTTTTTAATGAAGCACCATAGCCATAAAGACATTGCTCCTTTTTATAAGGCTGCAGATGTTTGTATGGTAACCTCACTTCACGATGGGATGAATTTGGTTGCTAAGGAATTTATTTCGGCCCGGGATGATGACAAAGGTACGCTTATTTTGAGCCAATTCACCGGGGCCTCCAGGGAATTGCAGGACGCATTGATCGTCAATCCTTATGATATTAGGCAAATGTCAGATGCTTTAAAACAGGCCTTGGAAATGCCGGTCAAAGAACAAGCAGAACGCATGAAACGCATGCGGGGCATCGTTACGGACAATAATATTTACCGCTGGGCAGGTGAATTGGTTGGGCAGATGGCCCAGGTTAGGATCATGGGTGAGGAGGTGGTATGAGTATGATGTTTGGATTAAACCAATTGTTACAGACAAAAGTTTTTAATAACACCATTGAAGACTATGCGTTTGCATTATTGGTTTTTTTTGTGCTGCTGATGGCCTTTTCCATAGGGAAAAGGTTTTTGATGCATTATTTGGGAAAGCTGACCAAGCTTACACCATCTGATCTGGATGATTTTATTGTTACATTGATTTCCCGCATCAGCTGGCCAGTCATGAGTGTTGTTTCGTTGTATGTAGCAAGCACATCATTGGTTTTATCACAGACGATACGCTCCTTGGTACAATATGTTCTTGTTTTTGTTGTGACGATCAGAGTCATTTTATTGTTACAGGCGATTATTGAATACGGCGTTAATAAAGTTTTACATAGACGAATGGGAGCGGAGAATCCGTCTTTTAAGTCAATGACCGCAGTGGTTGCGGCAATCCTTAAATGGGCAATGTGGGTCCTGGGTGTTGTTTTTATTTTGAGTAATCTGGGGATCAATGTAACATCGCTGGTTGCTGGGATCGGTATCGGCGGGATTGCGGTTGCGATGGCCTCTCAAGCAGTGCTTGGAGATGCCTTTAGCGCGTTGTCGATATATCTTGATAAACCTTTTGAAGTCGGAGATTTTATTATTATTGATGATGCAATGGGTACGGTTGAGCACATTGGCATAAAAACGACGCGTCTTCGTAGTCTTTCTGGAGAACAGCTTGTGTTTTCTAATTCGGATTTGACCAAAAGCAGGGTCAGGAATTACAAGCGGATGCAGACTCGACGAATTGTGTTTAAGATAGGCATTGTTTATCAAACGCCTGTTGATCAGGTGGAGCAGATTCCTGTCATGATCAAAGAGATTCTGAAAGAAAATGAGGTGCGTATTGAGCGGGTGCATTTTTTAAGCCTGGATAATTTCTCTCTGACATATGAAATCGCTTATCATGTACCAAGCTCCGACTATAATGTATACATGGACAAGCAACAGGCCATTAATCTGGGGATCATGCGTAAATTTGAAGAAGAGAAAATACAGTTTGCCTATCCAACGCAAACACTTTACGTGGGTCAATCATGAAGAATATTTTTGATGATTTAAAGAAATTAGAATCCTATTTATCAAAAAAAGATCTGTGCCTTTTTTTGGACTATGACGGTACGCTTGCACCCATTGCTGACAAGCCGAAGAATGCTGTTCTGGATCCGGCGGTACAGCTATTACTCAAGAAGCTGGCGAAATTTCGGACATGCCATATGTATGTGGTCAGTGGTCGGGCGCTGATGGATGTCCGAGACATGGTAGGGTTAGACAATATAGGGTATGTGGGAAATCACGGCATGGAAATGGAGGTCCCCAGGGTGGTTTTTGGAAATTTTGATTTCGCCCGTTCCAAAGAAGTGATGTCTTTTCTAAAAGAAGAAATTGAAAAAGCCATTTCTTTTTTTAAAGGCTCTTTTGTTGAGCATAAAGGGGTAACGTTAAGTGTACATTATCGTCTTGTTCGTCCAGAGTTGGAAGAATCGATCAAGCGTCTTCTTGTGGAAATTGTCAAACCCTTTGTGGTTAAGGGAGAAGTTTATACGGACTTTGGGAAAAAGGTTTTTGAAATCCGTCCGCCAATTGACTGGGACAAAGGACAAGCGGTCTTGTGGTTGCTGGATGAACATTTCAGGGCAAGCGGCAAAATGCCGGCAGCCATTTACATCGGGGACGATCGTACCGACGAGGATGCTTTCCGTGCCTTGAAAGGCAAAGGTATGGTTATTAAAGTGGGGGGCGGACAAACAATCGCCGAATATTATATGCGTGAACAAAAAGAAATTGTTACTCTTCTAAAAATCATTTTAAGGATCAAACAAAGAGGGTGGATATGGGACCGGTTCAGAATTTAAATTACGGCATCATAGGCAATTGCACCAGCGCTGCCTTGGTCAACGAAGACTGTTCCATTGACTGGCTTTGTCTGCCGTTTTTTGACTCTTCATCGGTATTTGGCCGTATTTTAGATAAGAAAAAAGGGGGGCATTTTAAGATATGGGCGGAAGATGTTCTTAAGGTTGAGCAATCATACTTGTACCACACTTGTATTATTAAGACTGTTTTTACTACTAAGCAGGGGGTATTTGAGGTTAGGGATTATATGCCCCGTTTTACTAATGATAATGGACAGATATATTGTCCCTCTGAGATCCATCGCAACATTTTTTTGGTCAGCGGCAATCCTACGATCATTATTGATTTTAACCCTCGTCCTAATTATGGCTTAAGCGAAGCCAAATTGACCGCTTATCCTGATTTTCTTAAGGTGACTTCTGTCCAGGGGGAATACAACAGTTATTATCTTTATACCAATCTTAGAATTGATGATGTTTCTAACGGGAAGCCAGTTGAACTTAAAGCGTCAGCATATTTTCTTTTGTCTTATCATGAGAAGATTGAGCCAGTGACATCCGACAAAATGTTTATGGAATATGAACGTACAAAATCGTATTGGTTGTATTGGGTTTATCGAACAAAGGTGCCAGAAGCCCATAAAGAAATGCTGATTCGTTCGATCATCACATTAAAACTTTTAATGTTCCAGCGTACAGGTGCAGTCATAGCTGCTCCGACGACATCGTTACCCGAGATCATAGGCCGAGACCGCAATTGGGATTATCGCTATTGCTGGATCAGGGATGCGTCGATGATTATAGACTTGTACTCCCGCATCGGTCATGCCAGGTCATCGTTGAGGTATATTAAGTTTATTCTAAACCGTATGCTTGTAAAAGATTACAACATTCTGGTCATGTACGGTATTAACGGGGAAGAAAATCTTGAAGAAGTGACGCTGGACCATTTAAGCGGATATGCTGATTCCCACCCGGTTCGCATTGGCAATGCGGCTTATAAGCAAAAACAAAATGATGTGTATGGAGAATTAATCGAAACTATCTATACTTCATTTATAGTTGATCCCAGGGATGATTTGTTATTGGATGAGGAAACATGGACCGTTGTGCGATCATTGGCTAAAAAGGTGGAACAAATATGGCAGGAGCCTGACTGCGGCATCTGGGAGCGACGGGGACCAATGCAGCATTTTGTTCATTCTAAGATGATGAGTTGGGTGGCTATGGATAGAGCCGCTAAGATCGCACAATTTATAGGCAAGACGGATTATGTGCCTAAATATTCAAAAGTAGCCGCAGAGATTAAGCAAGATATTTTAAAGAACGGTTGGGATGAAGATCTACAATGTTTCGTGATGTATTATGGAGGGAAAGAGCTGGACGCATCCAATTTGCTCATGCTGCACTATGGATTCTTGGATAAAAATAATCCCCGAATTATCAGTATGGTTAAGCGCATGTATCAGGATTTGGTTAAAGACGGGTTGGTGTTTCGCTATACAGCCCCTGATGAGTTTGGGATGCCTGAGAATGCTTTTATCGTGTGCACGTTCTGGATGATTAATGCGCTTTATTTGATAGGTGAAGAGAAAAAAGCGCGGGATATGCTGGCTAATATCATGGTCAAAGCCAATCGGTTTGGCTTGTTTTCCGAGGATGTAGAGATAGCGACGGGACGTCTGACAGGAAATTTCCCACAAGGATATTCTCACTTGGCATTTGTTCAAAGCGTATTTCTTTTGGAAACCCAATACGACTGGAGCGATGCTTCCAAGAAGAGGATTAATTAATGCACTTTTTATCTACTATTGAGTTTCAGATGAGTTTTTTACTATTCGTGGCCCTGGCCGGGTATTTATTGGCTGCGCGTTTTAATCAATCCGCAGTCATTGGTCAGATTGTAGCTGGACTTTTGATTGGCCCGAGTCTTCTTAACATGGTCACGTACACGGATTTTGTCAAAAGCGTGGCACAGCTGGGCGCCATTATTCTTCTTTTTGTAGTTGGCTTGGAATTTAAATTAAAGGACATCTTCCGTTTGCGTTATGGTCTGATTGCTTTAGCCGGGGTGATTCTACCCTGGGTTGGTGGCTATCTGACGGCCAAAGCCTTTGGGTATAATTTTACTAATGCTGTATTTGTGGGAACAGCATTGACCGCGACGAGCATTGCCATTACTGCCAATGTCC
>CAZHGK010000115.1:5562-6465 GCA_964532095.1 uncultured Planctomycetales bacterium
GCTCCAGAGTGAGGCGGCAAAAGCTATTATCGGGGCTGCGGTCATCGATGACGTCTTGAGCTTACTGGCACTTTCCTTGTCCAAGCAGCTCGTTGACGGTTCTTTTGCTTGGTCTGCTTTCATTGGGCCAGCTATTGGGGCGGTTATATTCCTGGTTGTTGGTATTTATATTGGACAAAAATTCTTAAGTCCTTTGGTTGAACGGGTTGACCAGGCGATGATGTCCCAAAAACATCCGGAAATAGTTTTTATTATGGCGATCATGGCTGCTTTTTTGTATGCCATGGTAGCAGAGATGATGCATCTATCGGCCATTGTGGGGGCATTCGTTGCTGGTATTTCATTGGAAGGCGCTGTTTTGCGACATAGCAAGAGTTATAAAGAAGGGGCAGAGTATTTGAATATCATTTTTGCTTCAATCTTTTTTGTTTCTTTGGGGATTTTAGTAGATGTCCATGTCATCACTCCTGCGGTGCTCATTTTTCTTGTGGCATTGACGGTTGTTGCAATATTGACTAAATTGATCGGATGCTTTTTGCCAGCCAAGTGGCAAGGAATGTCATTTAAAGATTCAGCTATTGTAGGGTTTGGTATGGCTCCCCGTGGGGAAGTAGCGATGATTGTTGGACTTATCGGTTTGAATCAGAATTTGATAACGCATGAGATTTATGCGGCGATTATTTTTATGAGTTTGGCTACTACGGTCGTTACACCGATTGTGCTTCGGCAATGGTTTTATAAATAGGCAGCAAACAGGCTTTAACCTTCTTCAGCCAGCGACCCCAGTTTCTTAACCTTTCGCAGCTGAATAAGTTGCGAAGGGTTTTTATTTTGTTCAGATAACTTGTTTTTAAGAAGGTTAATAAGCAGAAATAGGATTAACAATAAGGCGGTTTATGAAGA
>CAZHGK010000116.1:0-6249 GCA_964532095.1 uncultured Planctomycetales bacterium
GGACTGAAGCCAACCCGGGGACATGCTTACAACAAAACCAACAGAAACGTGTCCCGAGCTAATACTATTGCAAATATGATGCCTGCACGCCGCAGAAGCGGCGGGCCGAGCACATTGCCAAGCAAGAAAAGTATTGAAGGTGAAAGCAACCCAGAGGAAACCACCGATGTCGAAGCAATATACCAACAATACCTCCAGGCCTTCAAAAAAGGTGTTTACAACTACATCAAGGAAGAGCCTGGTGTCATTGCGAGCCCAACGGGCAAAGCAATCTTTTCTGATAAGCTCGTCCCTCGCAAATACTTTTCAGGCGGTCTTAGTTTAGCAATGTCCGTCCAATTGGAGATGAATCATAATTCAGCCCAAATCACTGAAACATCTCAAGGTAAATTTGTGGTAGGGGCAATGGTACAGGCTGCCATGGCTGCGTCGTTAGCAAAAGATCATTATTACGCAACAGTACAGATAGAAAGTGGCAATAAATATTTCTTTGAATATGATGGGGCAGGTTTAGGCCCTGTGCCATTTGGCAATTGGTATGATTACAATATTTTTGACCAGAAAGGAAACAAGGTTGGTTCGGTCAGTTTTATTTATGAGCAGGGAACAGCTAATAAAAATCCTGTTTTAGAAATTTTAGATTTTAGCGAAGATTCCAAACTAGCTATGTCGCGGATTTTATATGAATTCTTTAAGATGTTTATGTCCAACAAGCCAGGAAGTGAACGTGTTGAAGTGGTAACAAGAAGCCCTGCCATCTATGAAAATCTTACAGGCAAGGTTGAGCATCCGTATGAGCCAGGTCGAATTTTTAATTTAGGTAGTTTCGCAATGACAACGAGGAATACTCGACCATTGAATCTTGATGGAATCGATAAATTTTATAAGAAACGTATTCGTCCTGAATTCCAGGAAGAATTTATGAATTTATTGCGACAAGGAAACCTTAAGGCGGCGCAAGAATTATATTTAAGTGAAAAAAGTTATTTTGAACCATATCAATTAAAGCCCCGAAAGGCGCTTTACCCGGGCGGTTTTGATTTTCATTTGCTTGATTTGTTCCCTAATTTAAAGGAAATGCATTTTGTGAATCTAATTCCATTTCGTGAAGTAAAAGATATATTTGTGGAATTTCCTGAAGATTATAAGGAGCAGAATCTAGCTCGATTTTTAAGTATCACATATAGTCATGGGTTTTCTTTGACAGGCTCTCAACATCTTCTTAATAGTATTGGAATTTCTGTAGAAAAGATTTTTCAAACTGATTTGAAAAATAGGGGATGTACGATTAAAAGAACAGAAGCATTTGAGGGTGGATGGAAAATAGCTTTTGAAGATATTTTTGGTCAGGAGAGGGTAATTTACTATCATCAAGAGGATTTATACAAGATTGAGCCGGAGTCCATCCTGGGTCAACTCATTAAAAGAAAAGAATTTGATTTGTTGTTTTCCAAGGGATGGGAAGGGGGAGAATATCCGACAAGCATTTACCAATCGTTAAATGAGCAAGGTTTATATGCAACGGATACGTTTGATACAAAGTCTTCCATTGTTCAGTTAACGTATGCATATCGTTTTGTGTTAATGCAACACGGTTTGGAGCTTTCAAATCATCGGTTTTTGGCAGGGAAAGAAACCCCTTGGGGAATTGTGGGTAAGCTTGGGAAATTGCATATTTATGATGTTAAACAAATAAAACTTGAGAATAATTCAGCCCAAATCACTGAAACATCACAAAATCGCGTAGATTTATTGCCTAAGTATTTACCTAAGGGTAGAAACAATGTTGCTACTTTGCAACAAATACAAGCTCTACAGAAACAGATTAGAAAAGAGTTCAGAATAATGCTTCAAGAAGGGAAGCTTCCTTTAGTTAAACAATTTAATTGGCTCAATGCAATTGAAGTGCCTTGGGAAGATATTTCTCATTCAGGGGATTTGTCTAAACTTAAGAAGGGTTTTCAACGCAATTATTGGTATAACCAGATGTTGGTGAGACGAGCATTTGTGTTGATGATAGTTAAGATATTGCAACGGAAGAATTATAATTGGGAAAACATGTGTGATGATCTTGATATCATGCATGAGATCTTGTTAGGTAAATTGACGGGGTTTCGCTACAAAAGACCGTATTGGCGCAGCGACGGATCGAGTAAGATAAGTAGATTTATGATGAAGAAATTCTTTGAGACGTTTAGGAGTTCTCTTTTTTCAGAAACGAAAGAAGGAAGGTGGAATTTAATAGGGATGAAATATACATTTGATAAATCGTTTTTGGGTGATCCCTGGGACTACGCCAATGATTCGTTTACTTTGAATACTTTTAATAAGGGGATAGGCCGACTTGTGGCGAAAAGTCAAGCTATGACAACCCCAGCAAAAAATAGGGACAGCGCCCAATTAAGTAATAAAACAGGCGGGATTAATTTGACCTCTGAGAAAATGAATGTTGAAGTAAAAACTGGATCCCCGACAAAAACATTCGGGGATGACAAAGACGGAGGGATTAAGTTTCATATGGACCCTGCCATGCTTACGCAATTACAAAACGCCCCTGGTTTTACATCTGTTATTGTTAGCTTTAAGCCACTCGATGATTTACACCAATTTCTGGGAATCAATCAATAAAAAATTTCCGCTGGGACCTCTTAACTGGTAGAATCTTATCCACTATGAACAAGCGTTGGATCGTCAAATCCCCAGACCCGTTTTTACAAAAAGAATTTAGCGATGCCTTAGGCATTCACCCCATCATTGCGCAGCTTTTAGTCAACCGCCATATCACTTCATTAAGCGAAGCCAAACAGTTTTTAACTTCCGATATTGCCCAACTTTACAACCCATTTTTATTGACGGATATGGACCGTGCTGTTGAGCGTATCCAATTGGCTGCTACCCGTCAGGAAAAAATACTTATTTATGGCGATTACGACGTGGATGGGGTCACATCCAGCGCTTTACTACGCCGCATTTTAAAACGTTTAAATATTCCAGCGATTAACTATATTCCACACCGAATGGAAGAAGGCTACGGCCTAAATGAAAGCATTGCCGTCTTTGCCAAAGAACAAGGTGTGGGCTTGGTGATTACCGTCGATTGCGGGATTAATGCCTTTGCTCCCATAGAGGCGATTAATGCCCAGGGCATTGATGTGATTGTTATCGACCATCACGAACCTGATGCGGCAGGAATTCCGCCAGCAGTGGCCGTGGTTGATCCAAAGCGTCAGGATTGTTTATACCCATTTAAAAATTTATCCGCGGTTGGCTTGGTTGCCAAATTAGCTCAGGCAATTTTTGGGGAAATCCCCCAGGAAGATTTGGATTTAGTGGCCATCGGCACCATTGCTGACGTTGTGGTCCTTCGAGGAGAAAATAGAATATTCGTAAAATTAGGGTTGCCTTTACTCGAGAAAACCACCAAGGAAGGTTTACGGGCTTTATTAAATGTTGCCAAGATTTCTGGGAAGAAAATGAAGCCGTATTATATTGGTTTTATTTTAGGCCCACGTTTAAATGCGGCAGGCCGGATGGATTCAGCCACAGTATCTCTGGATTTATTATTAAGTGATAATGCCCACGAGGCGCATGCCTTGGCGCAAAGTTTGGAAGTGCATAATCTAAGTCGTCAGAAAATGCAAAGCGATGTGGTGGCAGAAGCCATGGCCTTAGTTGAAGCCATGCCAGATTTAAATGACCAATCAGTTTTAGTCATTGCCAAGCAGGGTTGGCATAAAGGGGTGTTGGGAATTGTAGCCTCCCGCATCGTCGAAAAATATTATCGCCCGGTGATTGTGATTTCATTAGACGGGGGCTTGGGAACAGGGTCTGCGCGTTCGGTGGAAGGTTTTCACGTGCAGGAAGCGTTAAGCCAATGCGCGCATTTATTGGATAATTACGGTGGCCATAAACGTGCCGCAGGTTTGCGTTTAAAAGAAGAACATGTGGATGCTTTTCGTCTGGCAATTAATGATGTGGCTAAGGGTACAATGACAGAAGAAGCATTGGTGCCAAGCCTGGATATTGATTGTGAAATTCCGTTAAGTTCCATTGATTTGGATTTGGTGGATATTATCAGTTCCATGGAACCTCACGGCGAGGGCAATCCTGCTCCTATATTTTGTACCCGAGGGTTGACGGTGAAAACTGTTCCTGCGGTGATGGGCAAGGATACCTTAAAGTTCTGGGTCAGTGACGGCAATAAAACATGTGTGGCTGTTGGTTTTGGTATGGGCTCGATGAAGGATTTGGTGCGCTTGGGGCAGAAGGTGAATGTGGCCTATGGTTTGGGAATTGATGATTGGAACAAGGCGCCGGTGGTGCAGTTAAATCTTAAAGATATTCAGGCGGCATAAAAAAACCGACTGTTGTTAAACAGTCGGTTTTAAAATACATTTTAAATAATTAAGCAGCGCGAACAACTTTATTTGCTTGAATACAGCTGGTGCATACTAAAGCGCGTTGCACAGTACCAGAAACGGTAATTTTAATGCGTTGCAAATTAGGTTCAACACGACGATATGATCTACCGACAACTTTAGAACCCGCACCGCCTTTTTTCTTTTCCATCCCGCGGCGTTTGTATTTCATACCGGAAGTACCTGATTTGCTGCACACAATACAAGATCTCATAGCTCAACCTCATTTGAAACGGTTTGATGTCAAAATTAGAAAGCTTAGTCTATATGAATTTATATAGATGTCAAGAATTTTTGGATGCCGGATCGGCTCGGGCTTGGTACTCCTGTTTTGGTTTATGTAAGCTAGCCCTTTGGTACCGGGGTTTCCCTTGTTGAGGTACACATGCTGGTCCGTCCGTTCCAAGCCAGCTCGCCTCCCGTCACCCAAAAATTATGTTAAAATTCATATTATCAGGAGAGATATATGGGACTACGAGATTTAGAGCCATACGAACCACGTAATTTTGTACCTCAAGGCGCAGATTTAACGGATGCTGCGACTGTGGTTGAATTGTATGAACTGCTTGAGAAGCGCTGGATTCAGTCCGCAGCAGATTTAGAGCAATGGATCTTAGACCGTTCAGAGCTGGATGCGGCCTTGAGCCAGGCAGGTTCGGTTTTATATATCGAAATGACCTGTCATACCGATGATGCTCAAATTGCCGAGCGTTATACCCAATTTATCCAAACTGTCCCGCCAGCCGTTAAACCCTTAAATGACCGTTTAAACCATTCTTATTTAAAATGGCGCAAACAATATCCTGCGGTTAACGATCGCTATAAGGTGTACGACCGGGCCATTGCCACAGACATTGAATTGTTCGTCGATAAAAATGTGCCTTTGCAAACCGATGTGGAATTGCTTTCCCAACAGTACCAAACCATTTGTGGGGCAATGACAGTCAATTTTCGCGGCCAGGAAAAAACCTTGCCTCAGATGGCAAAATATCTTCAGGACAATGATCGTCCGTTGCGGGAAGAAGTGTGGCGATTAACAGCCCAGCGTCGTATTCAAGACAAGGATGCCCTGGAAGATATTTTTGATAAGATGTTTGCCTTGCGCAATACCATCAGTACCAATGCAGGGTTTAAAACATTTACAGATTATCAATTTAAAAATTACCATCGTTTTGATTACACGCCCAAGGATTGTAAAAGTTACCATGAAACCATATTAAAGCATGTGGTGCCGTTAAATAATAAGATTTCCCGACGACGCTGCCAGGAAATGCAGCTTAAGAGCTTGCGCCCCTGGGATACAGCGGTTGATCCGTTAGGCAGGCCTGCATTAAAGCCATTTGATGAAGTGTCGTATTTAATCCGAGGCGTGCAATCCATGTTTGACCGTTTAGATGGCGAGCTTGCAGGATATTTTAAGCAAATGCAGGATTATGAATTATTGGATTTAGCCAGTCGAAAAGGTAAGGCACCAGGCGGTTATCAAAATACATTAAGCGAGGCGCGTCAGCCGTTTATTTTTATGAACGCCGTCGGTGTTGATGATGATGTGCGCACCTTGCTGCATGAAGGTGGTCATGCTTTTCATGCCTTGGCATGCAGTCGTGACCCGCTGGTGGATTATCGCCATGCACCGATGGAATTTTGTGAAGTGGCCTCCATGGCTATGGAATTACTTGCTGGCAAACATATGGATGTTTTTTATAATCCGGCAGATGCGCATCGTTCTAATCGGGAACATCTAGAAGGGGTGATCCATACCTTGGTGTGGGTAGCAACGATTGACCAATTCCAGCATTGGTTATACGAACATCCAGAGCATTCTCGGGAA
>CAZHGK010000117.1:0-6239 GCA_964532095.1 uncultured Planctomycetales bacterium
GGTGGCGGGAATATGGGGGAGGCCTTAATTAAAGGTCTTTATAAAACCCATTCTTTGTATGTGGTGGAAGCGAATCCCAGCCGCATTAAGTTTTTACAAAAAAAATATAAGGTAAAGACCGCTGATATCCAAACCACTGTTAAATCATCGTCGGTCATTGTTTTGGCTGTTAAGCCTCAGGATATGGCAGGAGTATTAGAACAAATGAAGGATTGCACCTTCGGTAAGCTGATCATTTCCATTGCAGCAGGGCTGACGACAAAGTTTTTTGAACATTATTTTCCTGGTCGTAAGATTGCTGTGATTCGATCGATGCCTAATATGCCAGCACTCATAGGCGAAGGGATTACAGCGGTATGTGCAGGTAAATATGCGTCCACTTCAGATTTAAAATTAGCCCAGAAAGTTTTAGGAACTATTGGCCAAACAGTTGTTGTTCGTGAATCCATGATTGATGCAGTGACGGCTGTGTCGGGAAGTGGGCCTGCGTATGTGTTTTTATTCGTCGAACAATGGATGGCAGCAGCGCGTCGATTAGGTTTTAAGGAAAATGAAGCAAAGCAATTAGTGTATCAAACCTTATTAGGCAGTGCCCATTTATTAGAGAACAGTGAGTGTGATGCAGGCAGCTTGCGCGCGAAAGTTACCTCCAAGGGCGGGACAACACAGGCAGCCCTTGATGTTTTCTCTAAACATAAATTTGATCAAACAATCAATCAAGCACTGATGGCTGCGCGCCAAAGGGCTAAAGAACTGGCTCGCTAAAATCCTATGCTCAAAAAATTTGTTATATCCAATGGTAAGTTAATTGAAGGCGACGGCGAAGGCGTTTGTGTTTATGTGTATTTAATGCCAGATGAAAAGGAGAAAGCATATTTAACGACGGATTTGCGTATTGATGAGCACACCCTGCATTCGTCCATGGACCCGGAAGAAGTTGGCCGTATTGAGTTTGAAGCTGACCATTTGGCAGCCATTATTAAAAGGCCAAAAAAATATTGTGCCGAGGATAATCTGATTTTTAAAATCTCATCCGTCGGGCTTTTCTTGTACTCGGATAAATTGATTTTGGTTTTAAATGATGAGGACCTTAACTGGGAAAACCGTATTTTCTCTAAGATGCATTCCGTGCATGATATTTTCTTGAAGGTTATTTTTTATTGCGTTGTGCATTTTGAAGAACATTTAAAGGTTATCCGTAAGATTTCGGAAGAGTTAGAAACGGAAATCAATGAGGCAGTTTCCAATAAAGATGTTTTGAACATGTTTAAGTTAAGCAAGAACCTGGTTTATTATGTCGATGCGATTAATTCCAACAGCAAGGTGATTGAGCGTTTGAAAATGACGTCGGCAAAAATCGGTTTAGACCGTGATGTGGAATACCTCGACGACTTAACCATTGAAAGTCATCAGTGTTATCAGCAGGCAAGTTCCTATTTAGAGGTTCTTTCCGGGATGATTGATGCCCGAGCCTCCATTGTAAATAATAATTTGAATATCCGTCTTAAGCGTCTGACCATTGTTTCGATATGTATCATGACTCCGACATTGGTCGTGAGTTTCTTTTCCATGAACTTACCGTTGCCGATTCCCCAGACCATCCATTCATTTTGGGTTGTGACCACCATGGCTTTCTTATCGGTGTTGGGGCTTTTATTTATCGGTTTGTTTAAAAAGCTTTAAGATAAGGCATATATGTTTAATGCAAAAAATGTTCTAGGCGGTCCGCTGCATGCGTGCTGTAAATTCCCGATGACAGGTTTTTTTCGGGATGGGTATTGCAATACAAGTGAAGAAGATTTAGGTCGGCATGTGGTCTGCATTAAGATTACTGACGAGTTTCTTACGTTTTCAAGAGCTGCAGGTAATGATTTAACAACACCTCATCCTGAATTGGACTTTCCGGGTTTGATCGCTGGTGATCAATGGTGCTTGTGCGCGTTGCGTTGGCAGGAAGCTTATCAAGCAGGGGCGGCACCCGAAGTTGTTTTGGAATCCACCCATGAGTCGGCGTTGGAAGTGCTTAAGCTCGAGCATTTAAAGCAATACGCGGCAAAATAGAACTCCAGGGTTCTTTACATCCTGATCAAATTTATCCTAGCGGCTATCTTGTCTTTGATGAATTTCTGCGTTTATGCGGATGCTAGTACAATAGGTGCTAATATCCCGAAGATTATTTCAGTCGTTCCTGCGTCTGGCCCTGTAGGGACAGCTATCAAAATTATCGGGTCTAATTTCTCCTCCACAAATACTGTTACTGTCAGAAATGCTCAAGGAGCTCATGCCTATCTTTCAGATGTAAAAAGTTTAGATGGAACAACATTGGAATTTGTTTTTCCTGGGGAAATGGATTTGCCATATCCGACGGTACAGGGAGAGGGCCATGTGCCGCCTTTTCATGGTCTAAGTGATCCAGGAAATTACGAGGTTTTAGTAGATAACAAAAGTTCTCAAGAAACAAGCAATGTAGTTATTTTTGATCTAATAGTAGAAAAATAAAAAATGGGAGGGATTATGTGTCCAATTACACAAACTAGTTTCATCGCATTAGCGGTATCCGTTGTTGGCAGTTTTATTTTTGGATTTTTATGGTATGGACCAATATTCGGAAAAACATGGGCAACCTTAGCAGGATTTAAGGTCGAAAATTGTAAGGATCAAAAACCGCCAGTCTCGTCACTATTATTAACGATTGTAGGTAATGCTTTGACAACATTTGCCATGGCGTATATTTTGCATGTTTTAAAAGCTCCGTGCAATGTAGGGGCAGCGCTCATGGTTTGGCTTGGGTTTTATGTGCCATTAATGCTTGGTTCAGTGACCTGGGAACAAAGGCCGTGGAAATTCTTTGCGATTAACGCAACCTTTGCTTTTATAAATCTCCAGTTGATTTCAGCAATTTTGACCTATGTGAAAGGTTAGATTTCAGACCTGGCACCTAAAACTGGAGGAGATTTAGAAACTATGAATGTTGCCGTAATCGGAGCATCAGATAAACCGGACCGATTTTCGTATCAGGCGGTTAAGCTTCTTGAGGAAAAAGGTCATCGGGTATTTCCTGTCCATCAAAGAATCAAGAATATTGACGGATTGGCTGTATTTGCTTCTATTAAGGATATTAAAGAAGCTATTGATACAGTGACATTATATGTCGCGGCTGATATATCGACGGGACTGGCTGAGGATATTATGTCTGTTAATCCTAAACGCATTATTTTTAATCCTGGTGCAGAAAATGCTGAACTTGAATCTCAGGCCGAAGCTCAGGGGATTGAAACAATTGAGCATTGCACCTTGGTGATGCTACGCACGGGACAGTTTTAATTATGCGCGTATGGTCATTACATCCAAGTTATTTAGATAGCAAAGGGCTTGTGGCTTTGTGGCGGGAAACCTTATTAGCTCAGCATGTGTTAAGTGGTAAAACCAAGGGTTATCGTAATCATCCACAATTGAATCGTTTTAAAGAGCACGATGATCCTGTAGGCGCCATTGCGAGTTACTTAGAGGAAGTTTTCAAAGAGGCGCAGCGTCGGGATTATCATTTTGATCAAACGAAGATATTGCCGATTCATGGCAAGATTGCCAAGATTAAAGTGACCCAAGAGCAGATGGATTACGAGTTTGCACATCTGTGCCGTAAGTTAGAAATTCGTGATCCACAAAAGCTAATTGAAGTAAGAAAGCTTAAAGCAGTGCTGGCCCATCCTTTGTTTAAAGTTATTGATGGGGATATTGCTGATTGGGAGAAAAGGAGCGAAGGATGAGGAAGATTTTTATGAATAGAGGACTAATTGCAGGATTTTCTTTGTTAACGGTATTTTTTGCCTCTTTAGTGTTTGCAGAGAATTTGGAAGGTCCGTGGCAGCTACGCCTTCAAAAGGATGGGGTTACTGTTTACACGCGCACGATAGAAGGTTCGCCAATGCGAGATTTTAAATCGGATATTATTGTATCTGCCCCTATTGATCAAGTTGTTGCTTTATATGAGAATGAAAAAAGGGTTCCAGAATGGTATCATCAGGCGGTACAGATGGATTTTGTTGCAGATGAGGGAGATTCCAAGATTTTCTATTTTGTTCTGAACCTGCCGTGGCCCGTGGCAAAACGGGATTCAGTGTTCCGTCGAGTGAAAACTGTTGATGTTGCAAGTGGTGTGGTTAACTATGAACTATCTGCCTTGCCAGAACGCTTACCTAAAGAAAAGGGAAAAATTCGAGTTCCTTATTTAAAAGCAAATTGGCGACTTACCCCCGTAGAAGGGAATAAGACAGCTATTTATTTCCAACAGCATAGCGATCCAGGCGGGTCCGTTCCTGCTTTTTTGGCCAATGCGTTGGTTGTTGATATTCCGTTTAATAGTCTTAGAGCTTTTCGCAAGATTGTTGAACAGAAATAAGTCGGGAGCTTAATTGGAAAAATCTTAATGCAGCACGGGTTGGGATGTGATATATTTTAACTATGCGCATTAAATCTAAAGTTATCTCATCCAATCAAAATGTTTTAGGTGGGGCTCCAGTTTTTAAGGGAACGCGCGTTCCTTTACAAGCATTAATTGATTATTTAGAATCAGGCTCATCCGTCCAAGATTTCCTTAAAGGCTTTCCTACCGTGTCTAGAAAACAAGTCATTAATTTCTTAGAAGAGGCTAAGGAGCAATTCTTTGCTAAAGTTTAGGATATTGGTTGATGAATGTTTAGATCGTCGTATCGCTAAAGAGATCCCTAATTTTTATGTTAAAACCGTTCCAGATATGGGATGGTCTGGGTTAACGAATGGTAAACTTTTAACTCAGGCCCAAACATCGTTTGATATTTTTATCACATCTGATCAAAACCTCTCTTTTCAACAAAATCTCGATAAATATAAAATTTCTGTTTTCGTCTTATGTCCTAAGCGCAATCAGCTAGAGGAATTGAAAGTTTTAATCCCATCTTTGTTAAAGGCGCTGAAGAAGCCATTAACAAATCGTCCTGTGTATATTCGATAAAATGAATATCGGGATCGGGTCTAGGTAAGCCAGACGTGGCACTTTGAGTGATCTGGTCAGTTCTCTAGTCTGTTCTCGCAATTTATTTGACGTTACCGTCTTTGGGAGATGATATTTCAATGACTGCTGATGCAAAAGAATTGTTGTTGATATTAGGGGTCGGTAGTTTTTTCTTTATTGTTTTAAACATTAAGAATGTTTTTAATAAGAAAAAGCACAACACCAAACATTATTATATGGCGTTTAATTCGTTTCTTTTGGGGATAATGCTTTTTATTTTATTTTTTTGGTTAGCTCTTAATTATTGGCTTATAGCGCAAGGTAAGGGTATTCTGAGCGATAAAAATTTTGGAAGTACTGTGTTAGTTGGCTTGTCCTTGATTGGTTTCATATCGGGAGGGTATGCCATTTATTATAAAAAGAAGATTAACAATGATTTCTTTTTAAAGTTTTCTTATGCACAAGTTTGGGGAGCTGTGATCGTATTTATTGCTTTAATTGCCCACTGTTTGATAGCTAAATAGTTAAATCTAAAAAAGATTGAGACAGGGTCTAGGTAGATTTTGGTTAGGCGTGTCACCGGAATTAGGGAGAGAGAAATGATCTATAAGGGTGGATGTCATTGTGGCAAGATTGCATTTGAAGTTGAAGGTGAAATTGATAGCGTTTTGGAATGTAATTGTTCTATCTGCACAAAGCGCGGATATTTATTATGGTTTGTGCCTCGTGCAAAGTTGAATCTTAAAACCCCCGAATCTGAATTATCAACGTACACATTTAATAAACACGTTATCAAGCATCGCTTTTGTTCCAACTGTGGTTGTGCTCCTTTTGGTGAAGCGCCACATCCAAAGACACAAGTTGCAACAGCAGCTATAAATGTTCGCTGCCTTGAGGGTGTTGATTCTTCAAAACTGAAGAAAACATTGTTTGATGGGAGAAGTGTATAATTAAATATCGTGACCTGTCCCTTTAAGTGACCTGGTCCGTTCTCTAAAGATTTTGATTCTTGTGTTTTTCTTTATTCCCTTTGTTGCAATACGTATGGTGTTACGAAAACGCAGAATTAAATAATATTGAAATCGGGTCTAGGTAAGTGAGGCTTGTTCCTTTGAGGATTGTTATGCAAAAATTAAAAAAAGCATTGTTTATTGTCGGTCTTATTATTATTTGTTCTTCTATAATTATAGTAATAGGTATTAAAAGATATGAACGAGAGATTAAGGAGACAGGTAGAAAATGCCAATGC
>CAZHGK010000118.1:0-6228 GCA_964532095.1 uncultured Planctomycetales bacterium
TATTGTGGAACCCCCATCTGTTGATGAAACCATTCAAATCTTAAAAGGGTTGCGCGATAAGTATGAAGCGCATCACCGTGTGAAATTCTCTGACGAGTCTTTGGAAGCAGCAGCCCGCTTATCCGACCGGTATATTTCCAACCGTTTCTTGCCGGATAAGGCTGTTGATATCTTAGACGAAGCTGGTGCCAGGGCTCGTCTTAAAGCCATGGTTGTTCCAGAAGATATCAAGGAATTGGAAGAAAAGATCGAACAATTAAAGAAAGAAAAAGAAGCATTCATTAAAAGCCAGGATTTTGAACGCGCTGCTAAGATGCGCGATGCGGAACGTGATGTGCGTGATCAATTGGAACGCCGTCGCGCGGAATGGATTCAAAAGAGGGACGATGTCTCGTTAACGATTACCGACGATGATATTGCCCGTGTTATTTCCCAATGGACCAAAATTCCTTTGATCCGTCTGGAGCAGAAGGAAAGTGAACGCCTGCTTAAGATGGAAGACCAGATGAAAAAAGCAGTGATTGGTCAAGACGAGGCAATTTCTGCCATTGCCCGCGCCGTCCGCCGTTCCCGGGCTGGGATCAAAAATCCCCGTCGGCCGATTGGATCCTTTATTTTCTTAGGGCCCACCGGTGTCGGTAAAACATTATTGGCCCGCATTCTTTCTGAGTTTATGTTTGGGGATGCCAATGCCTTAATCCAAATCGACATGTCTGAATACATGGACAAATATAACGTGTCCCGTTTAATTGGGGCGCCTCCAGGTTATGTGGGCTATGAAGAAGGCGGGCAATTGACAGAAAAAGTCCGTCGTCGCCCCTATTCCGTTATTTTGTTAGATGAAATTGAAAAGGCGCATCCGGACGTGTTTAATTTATTGCTGCAGGTTTTTGAAGATGGCCGTTTAACCGACAGTTTAGGTCGTACCATTGATTTCCGTAATACGGTGATCATTATGACTTCCAACGTCGGGGCAGAAACTGTGCGCAATGCCGGTGCTTTGGGTTTCGTGGCCCAAAAGGAAGATAATACTTACCAAGCCATGCGTGATCGGCTTTTAAACGAAGTGAAAAAAGCGTTTAAGCCGGAATTTTTAAACCGCATCGACGACATTATTGTGTTCAGGTCTCTTTCTCGTGAACATTTGCAACAAATTGTCAGCTTGGAAATTGACCATGTGATCCGTCGTCTTAAAGATAAGGGTATTCATTTAGAATTAACCAATGAAGCGTTGGAATTCTTAATTGAAAAAGGGTACGACCCATTGTATGGGGCACGTCCTTTAAAGCGCACCATCCAACGTTATATTGAAGATGCTCTATCTGAGTCCATCATTGCGGGACGCATTAAAGACGGTAGTATTGTCAAGGTCATCCGTCAAGGGGATGAGTTGGCTTTTGTTAACGAAGAATCACAACCAACGCCTGTCAAACATGATTGAGCTCGTCAGTAAATCAGGAGTATGGGTCATTGGTTGGGCCCGTTATATCGGCCAGTTAACGCTATTGTGGTCGCAGACCATGCGTTGGTCGTTGACTCCTCCGTATAAAGGCATTCGTTCTCTGATGCAGGCTAACCGCATCGGGCCAGGAAGCTTTGTGATTTCTGCCTTGGTTGCTTTTTTTGTGGGCATGATCATTGCCTTGCAAATGGCCTACCAGATGGTGCAGTTGTCAGCGGAAATTTATATTCCCAATATCATTGCCGTGGCCTTAACCCGTGAGTTAGCTCCTGTATTAACAGCCTTAATCGTCGCTGGACGTATCGGGGCAGGGATCGCCGCGGAAATTGGCTCCATGGTGGTGACGGAACAAGTGGATGCCTTAAAAGCATTTGCAGTTAATCCGGTGCATTATTTGGTAGTGCCCCGTTTTTTGGGTTTGGTCATCATGTTGCCGGTGTTGACCATGCTATCGGATGTGATTGGCATCTGGGGCGGGTATGTGATCTGTGTTTTTAAATTGCATATTAGCCACGAGATGTTTTGGAAGATGGTGTTCCAGTCCTTGGCCATTAAAGACATCGGCACTGGCTTAATTAAAACTATTTTCTTTGGCATGATCATTGCCATCGTCGGCTGTCATCAAGGCTTGATGGTCAAAAGCGGGGCAGAAGGCGTAGGTAAGGCTACGACGACCGCAGTTGTGCGTTCATTTATCTTGATTATTATTACCGATTGCTTTATTACGTTCCTTTTTTACTTTTTATTAAAGGTGTAAAACCGTGATTGAAATTCATAATCTTTATAAAGCTTTTGGTTCACAGATGATCCTAAATAATTTAAGCCTCACTGTCCGACGCGGTGAGACAAAGGCGATCATTGGCCGTTCTGGCGTCGGGAAAAGTGTTTTGCTTAAAAGTATTGTGGGTTTAGTGCGGCCAGATAGTGGGTCCATTAAGATTAACGGGATCGAAGTAACAAATTTAGATGAGCATGCATATAACAAATTGCGCATGGAAATCGGTTTGGTATTCCAGGGCGGGGCCTTGTTTGATTCCATGAGCGTCGGGGACAATGTGGCCTTTGTGCTTAATGAGTTCATGAATTTAGATAAGCAGACCATCCGTGACCGGGTGCATGATGCCCTGGCCTTGGTTGGCCTTAAGGATATCCAGGATATGATGCCGTCGCAATTGTCCGGCGGGATGCGTAAACGCGTGTCCTTAGCACGGGTGCTGTGCATGGAACCACAGATTATTTTATACGATGAACCGACCAGCGAAGTAGATCCGATTACAGCAGCAGCGTTAAACCATTTGATCATTGAGTTGCGAGACAAACTAAAGGTGACATCTATTGTGGTGACCCATGATATGAATACGGCGTACCGCATTGCGGATTCCATTGCCATGTTCTATAGAGGACAAGTTATCGCTGACGGGAAACCTGATGATATCCGTTATTCCAAGCATCCGGTGGTTCAGCAGTTTATTAACGGCCAGGCGCAAGGGCCGATTACAGAAGATGAAAACTTAATTTTTGGACACATAAAATAGAGGAACAACTTATGACCCGTGATAGCCATCTTGAGATTAAAGTTGGGTTTTTTGTCCTAAGCGCTGTTGTTGCCATGACATATTTTGTGGTTTCTGTTACGGACTTATCTTTCTTTTCCAAGCGTCGCGGGTTTAATGTGGTATTTACCTTTGCCAATGGCTTGCGCCAGGCAGCACCGGTGCGTTTAGCAGGGGTGGAAGCTGGCTTAGTTAAAAAGATGGAAGTTTATGTCGATGAGTCAGACCATCGCAAGACCAAGGTCAAGGTCATGATGGAACTGGACCCTGGTATTGAAATACCGACGGACTCAACAGTAACGATTAACCAGTTGGGCCTTTTAGGCGAAAAATACGTCGAAATTTTACCTGGCAGTTCAACAGAGTTTTTTAAACCAGGGGCATCTATTGTCGGACGTGATCCAGTACCTATTGAAAAGATCACGGAAAAAGTAACAACACTCACGGAAAAACTGGAAGTCACCGTTGATGGGATCAATAACGGGCTTTTACCTGATTTGAATGTCATTGTGCACAATGTCAGGCAAGGTCAGGGTACAGTTGGTAAATTGCTCACCGATGATTCGGTATACCAGAATCTCGAGGAACTCACCGCTGATTTAAAAGCCAATCCGTGGAAGTTGTTATACCGGCCCAAAACTAAAGGATAAATCCCGCCGGTGGCGGGATAAATTCATGTAATGAGTTATGTCACCAAAAGGGTTCCATAACTCATACATTCATTTATGAAGACCAAAACAGTTTTTGTTTGCCAGAGCTGCGGCGCTACATCTGCGCGTTGGATCGGTAAATGTCCCAATTGCGATTCCTGGAATTCCTATGTGGAAGAACAGACCATGGCAAAGCCGGACAGTGTATCGCTGCGAACAAAAATTGCTTTGGAAGGGGCGATTAAACCGGTATTGCTGAAAGAAATTGATTCAGAAATTCAAAAACGGTATCTGACGGGTATTGGTGAATTTGATAGTGTGATGGGCAGAGGCATTGTCCCTGGTTCAGTGACCTTAATTGGGGGTGACCCAGGCATTGGCAAATCAACCATTGTCTTGCAAATGGCCTGTGCTTTAGCAAATAAAGGCTTAAAAGTTTTATACATCAGCGGCGAGGAATCTGTCCAGCAAGCCAAGATGCGTGCAGACCGGGTAGCTAAAACGGCCAATGAATTTTTGCATATCGTTAATGAAATTGATGTGCAGACCATCATTGATTATATTCACACCTTAACACCGGATGTTGTCATTGTTGATTCGATCCAGGTGGTGAATTTATCTGAGATTACTTCATCGCCGGGAAGCGTCTCACAAGTGCGGGAGAGTGCGGCGGTATTGACACAAACGGCAAAATCACGCGGCGTGGCATTGTTTTTAATTGGTCACGTAACTAAAGAAGGCATGTTAGCAGGTCCGCGGGTGTTAGAGCACATGGTGGATACAGTTTTGTATTTTGAAGGGGAAAGGTATTCCTCGTACCGGGTTTTGCGTGCCAATAAGAATCGTTTTGGATCGACGAATGAAATTGGCGTGTTTGAAATGACCTCGGCTGGTTTAATGGAAGTTAAGAATCCATCGGAAATATTTTTATTAGAACGCCCGACGGACAGTTCCGGTTCAGTGGTTGTGCCGATTTTAGAAGGCACTCGTCCATTTTTAGTTGAGATCCAAGGTTTGGTGAGCCGTTCTGCCTTTGGCATGGTGCGTCAAAAAGCCCAAGGCTTTGATGCCAACCGTTTGGCGTTATTGGTTGCGGTATTAGAAAAACGCTTAGGCATGAATTTAGGGGACAAGGATATTTTTTTAAATGTCGTCGGAGGGGTCAAGGCCTATGATCCTGCGGCAGATTTAGGTGTGAGCTTGGCTGTGGCCTCTGCTTTATTAGATAAGGTTATTTCTCCTGATACAGTAGTGATTGGAGAAGTAGGTTTATCTGGGGAAGTTCGCAGTGTGGCGCAAATTACTAGCCGTATCAATGAAGCAGAAAAGTTAGGGTTTAAGCGTTGTTTAATCCCTAAAAACAATTTGAAAGGCAACAGTGATATTAAATCCAATATTTTAAAGCTGGTGCCAGTTTCAACAGTAAGAGAAGCATTGGATAAAGTTTAGCCCGCCGCTGGCGAGGTCCTGTAAGGAGAAAAGATCATGACGTTATCATTCATTCGTATTCTATTTTTGATTTTTGGTGGGGTGGTGGGGTATCAGATTGGCGTTATTAATGGGCATCCTGTTCCAGGAGCTTTTTTAGGTACAGGTGGGGCCATATTAATCATCGCCGGAGAATTGACCATGCGCCAGGTTTCTGTGCGTGGGCTATCGAGCATGGTGTTTGGTTTGCTTCTCGGTATTTTCATGGCAAACCTGGTTTCGGATATTTTATCGTTGTTGCCTTTAGATGATGTGACCAAGCCTATCTTGCGCGTGGTTTTGACCATGGTGTTTTCTTATTTGGGTGCGGTTATGGCTTTGCGTGGTAAGGATGAATTTAATTTGATCATCCCCTATGTGCGCTTTAAACGTCAGGATTTAAAAGATGGGGTAGTCTTATTAGATACCAGTGCGATTATCGACGGACGTATTTCCGATATTTTTAAAACAGGGTTTTTAGGTGGGCGCTTGGTTGCTCCCCGTTTTGTCTTGCATGAATTGCAACGTTTGGCAGATTCTGAAGATGATGGCAAACGCAGCCGTGGCCGTAGGGGTTTGGAATTACTTAAGAATATGCAAAAGGATACCGGGGCGGATGTGCGTATCCATGAGGATGATTTAACAGGCAATGAACCTGTGGATTTAAAGTTGGTAAAATTGGCAAAACTGATGGATGCTCGTATCTGCACGACGGATTTTAATTTAAGTCGTATGGCATCTTTGCAAGGCATTGAAATGCTTAACATCAATGATCTGGTCAATTCCGTTAAGCCCATGATTTTTACCGGGGAAGAATTGGAAGTGCGTTTGCTTAAAGAAGGTAAGGAACCGAATCAGGCGGTTGGTTATATGGAAGATGGGACCATGGTGGTTGTCAGCGACGGGCGTCGGGCTATAGGCCAGTCGGTTAAGGTTCAGGTGACCTCTGCCTTGCAAACTCAGGCGGGGCGTATGATTTTTGCCAAGCTCGAAGGTTAGATATGAAGGTTTCGGTCATTATTGTGGCAGGTGGCAGTGGCACACGGCTTAAAAGTAAAAAGCCTAAAGCCTTGGTGCCTTTAAAAACATTGCCGCT
>CAZHGK010000119.1:0-5975 GCA_964532095.1 uncultured Planctomycetales bacterium
ATAATTTAAGAAAAGACGGGGATTTATTACGTTTTAAAATCCAGCAACTGGCAAAAAAGAGCCCGAATGCGTCGATTGTGATTAATGGAGACCGCAGTGTAAAGTATGATGTGGTGGTTTCGGTTATTGATATGGCATCCAAAGCAGGCATTGGCCATCTGGTGTTAGCAACAGAGTTTAAGAAGTAAAGTTTTTAGAAAGGATTGATATGTCTAATTTAGGATCTTCTGAACGGCCGTTACGTGTGGCGATTATTGGCAGTGGACCTAGTGGTTTTTATGCAGCCCAGGCATTATTTGATCAAAAACTTGTTGTTAAGGTAGACATGTTTGAGAAATTCCCTGCGCCATACGGCTTGGTGCGTTATGGTGTTGCTCCTGACCATGCTAAAATTAAAAATGTCACCAAGGTTTTTGAAAAAACAGCCTTAAATCCAAATTTTAGTTTCTTAGGCAATGTTAAGGTAGGTAAAAATATTTCAGTTTTTGAATTAGAGCGGTTTTATGATGCCATTATCTTTACCATCGGGGCTGAATCTGACCGTCAATTAGGGATAGATGGCGAGGGCTTAGTTGGTAGTTATACAGCGACTGAATTTGTGGCCTGGTATAACGGACATCCTCTTTATCAGGACCATCATTTTGATTTCTCGCATGAAATTGCAGTTATTGTTGGGCAAGGGAATGTGGCTATGGATGTATCCCGCATTTTGTGTAAGACGGTTGACGAGCTTAAGAATACCGATATTACCCAGCATGCTTTAGAAGTCTTGGCGGAAAGTAAAATCAAGGAAGTGCATGTGTTTGGACGTCGTGGCCCAGCCCAAGCATCATTTACATCTCCAGAAATCAAGGAAATGGGTGAATTGGCAGATTGTTACCCTATTATAAACCCTGAAGATTTAAATCTTAATGAGGCGAGCTTAAAAGAATTGGAAGAACCTGCGCTTTCTGGCCATAAAAAGAATTATGAAATATTAAAACACTTCACAACTCTTACGCCTAATAACCGCAAACGCAAATTTTATCTGCATTTTATGCGTTCTCCCATAGAAATTATTGGAAAAGGGCGGGTGCAGAAGGTCCGTTTTGAAGTTAATCGTTTAGTTGGGGACCCTGGAAAGCAAAAAGTGCGTGGGACAGGTAAATTTGAAGATATTGAAGCAGGAATTTTCTTTCGTAGTGTTGGTTATCGGGGAATTCCGATAAAGGGTTTGCCATTTTCTGAGCAAACAGGGATTATTCCCAATCATGCTGGCCGTGTGATGGATAATGAAGAAATTTATACAGGCTGGTATGTGGCAGGATGGATTAAAAGAGGGGCAAGCGGCATTATCGGTACCAATAAACCCTGTTCTGAAGAGACAGTTAAAAGCTTAATAGAAGATTTAGATCATTTAAATCAATGTGAAGTGCCATCAACAGCAGAAGTTTTGAAATTCTTAAAGGATAGGGAAGTAAAAGTGGTCAGTTTTGAGGAATGGAAGAAAATTGATGCTGCAGAAGTAGAGCGTGGCGCTAAAATAGGCAAGCCAAGGGAAAAATTTGTTCGCGTGACAGGAATGTTGTCAGCTATTTAATGCTTTTTTTAGAAAAATGTTACTTTTTTCACTCCAAAACGTCCAATCTGACGTTTAAACGTATTCCTCGTCGCTATTCTTATCCATATTTTCTTTAAAAAAATTGTAAAAATGGGCAAAATTAGTAAAATTTTACCATTTTGCCAGATATAAAAAAATATTGGCATTTTAGGGGTAAATAGGGTATATTATTTGAATCTTACCCAAGATATGGAGCAAAAAGCTCCATGGGTGTTTTTAAGGAGGTGTCCAATGATCGGACCACATAATCAAGAATCAAATCAAAAAGCAGAGAAAGAAGATGAAGTGACCTTTGCTTGGGATGAAGCCAGCGTCCTTATCTAAGGATTTTGGCTTTTTTCTTTCGAACTTCCAAACCCTGTGCCATCTGGTGCAGGGTTTTTCTTTTATTCAATCACGCAATCAGCTGGAAAAGGTTTGACCATTAAGTCTGCAGTAACAGGATTAGACTTAAAATGTGCAACAAGCCCGGGAATGCCAATTCTGCGATTAAAACTACCTAAAGTTTCATTAGATTTGGCATTTTGTTTCCAATATTTGAGTAAAACATCTATCACCTGGGCGACCCGTTCGCGGGGAATCGACCTTAAATAAATGCCATTGCCATCTTCAGTTAATAAGGGAAGGCCCTGATGGCGGGCATCTTCAGACCCCATTAATTTCATTTGATAGCGGTTATAGCCAGATCCAATTAAACCAATGGTTTTTGTTGCCGGTCTAAAGCATTGGCGTTCACAACCCGTAATTCCAATGGATTCATGAATATCTCCCCAACCTAAGGCTTCTAGTTCATCAATAAGGAAGGGTTCAAATTTTTCAGAATCTGTATATGTTAAGCGGCAGGTATCACGGCCAACACAGGCACCGGAAAGCAAACGAAGGGTGGAATAGGCCTTGCCATTGCGTTTTCCATAGCCGTATTTTGCCATATCAGCTTCAAATTCAGATTTTAAGTTTTCCGGCAAGTTGCAAAAGAGGGCATCCTGGTTCGGTGTAATCATAAAATCTACTGGAAATTTATTCATTAAAAACCGGCACATGGATTTTAATTTGCCGTTCGGGCTATTATCAATTAAACGACCGTTTTCAATAAAAGCTCCAAAGGTCCATAAGCCGTCAGGCTGTTTAAACCAGCCGTGGTGCATATGGCGATTTCCCACATCCAGGTTAGGATCGGGAAGGGCAAGTTTGTAGCCTAAAATCTTTTCCACTTGTTCGCGATACCAGGGAATGCCTAATTTTTTCACCACAAATTTGATACGTGCATAAATGCGGTTTTCCCGGTCACCCCATTGCTGGTGGACTTTGACAACTGCATCCAGGACTTTTAAAAGATTTGCTTCATCGGTTTGGCATAAGGCTTCTGCTAAACGAGCCATGGAAGGTTTACCATTACGCTCGCCCTGGCCACCGCCGATATAAATTTGAAAACGCACAACCTTATTGTTTTCAATGACTGGAACAATGCCCATATCATCGGATAAGACTTCAGCGCAGTTATCTACGAATAATTTGCCGTTTTGATCTTCTAGAACAGCACTAAAGCCAATCTTAAATTTACGGTTTAATAATTTCTTTCCATAATTAAAAGATTCGCCAGGTTTACGCACCTTGGTAGGGTCAATTTCCCAGACGGTGATAAAAGGTTCCAAAGGTAATTGGAAATAGGCGCCGGCTTTTTGGGCCCAGGCATTGGCGTTAAAGGCTTTGGAAAACCTGGACATGGGGCAGGCCATGACATTACGGGTATTATCCCCGCAACCGTTTAAGGTATTCAAATTGGACTCAGCAAAAGCTTTAATGATTGGCTGAACATTGGCTTTGCGCACCCAATGCAATTGGATGTTCTGGCGATTTGTTAGGCGAATAGAAGGGAAGCCATCAGGGTCCTTGGTCAATTTCTCTGTTAAATCATCCACCAAATTATATTGGGCACGGTTTAACGGGCCACCGCCGGGAATGGAAATGCGGAACATATAAATCCATTCTTTGGCTTCAGTAGATTCGAGTGCGCGATTAAATTCCAGGTAAATCCCGTGGGATTTGGCAATGGCTTCGCTTTCCCAAGGGAGATCGTCACGGGAGTTGTCGCGGATATTGGCTTTTAAATTCCCCAGAAAACCTTCAGAGGCAAGTTTATTTAGTTCTTCCTTGCATAATTTATCGTCAGGTGTGTTAAAATTCGGTTCGTAAGGTTTGCGATTCATGGTGTCCTTTGATTTTTAGAAAATTTTATTTATATTATCCCACTGACGAGGAAAGTCAATATTAAAGATTTTCTTCGCACAAATATTTTTTAGTGTTAATATAGAAAATCTTATGAAGAATTTTTTTGATCACGCCCGTACCTATATTTTTCGTGGCCTACTCGCCATCGTCCCATTATTACTTGCCTGCACCGCCATTACACTTTTGTACAAGCTTATTGACCGTAAGGTAATCAGTTTCCTGGCGCAATACATTGAAATCAGGCATATCCCTGGGTTAGGCATTCTTTTGGTTTTACTAACCCTTTATCTTGTTGGGGTTGTTGTCAGTAATGTTTTTGGCCGTCAGGCTTTGCATTTTCTGGGTGGTTTGATTGAACGTATTCCTGTAATTAAGTTTTTTTATCAAATTGGTAAAGAGCTTTCCGATAGCTTCTCCACAGTTTCTGGTAAGCAAACCTTTCAGAAAGTTTTACTTGTCAGCGGTGTTATTCCCCAAGGCTGGGTGGTGGGCTTGCAAACAGGAACGATCAAAGATAATCTTTCTGGTGAAACTTTATTAAGATTATTAATCCCTGCGACACATAATCCTCTGCTTGGTTATATTGTTTTAGTAAAACCTGAACAGACCAGGGAAACAGATTGGACTGTTGAGGAAACCCTTAAGGCTATGGTTTCGATGGGGATTATATTTCCGACGGAGATTAAAAAGTGAAGATATTGTCCTTTAATGTCAATGGTATTCGTGCCATTGAGAAAAAAGGTTTTTTTGAATGGATGCACCAGGAGTCTCCAGATATCCTATGCCTTCAGGAAACCAAGGCTCATCCAGATCAGCTTACCGAAGTTCATCTAAAGCGTGAAGGGTATGAAGCGTATTGGTCTTCCTCGATGGAAAAAAAGGGGTATAGTGGGGTTGCGATCTATACAAAAATTAAACCTAAATCTGTTGTGGAAGGTTTAGGGGTTGCTGAATTTGATATTGAGGGCCGCACCTTGATCGCCGATTTTGGCGATTTTATTTTGTTTAACATTTATTACCCTAATGGTGGTCAGGGCAACAAGCGGGTCCCATTTAAAATGCGTTTTTACGATGCGTTCTTAGAAAAGGTTGAGGCGCTTCGCAAAAAAGGCAAAAAAATAATTATTTGTGGCGATGTGAATACGGCTCATGAAGAAATTGATTTGGCCCGTCCGAAACAAAATGAAAAAAATACCGGCTTTCTGCCTGAAGAGCGTGCCTGGGTCAGTAAATTCATTAAATGCGGGTATGTGGACACCTTTCGGCATTTTATTAAAGAAGGCGGCCATTACACCTGGTGGGATTATTTTACGGGTGCCCGTAAACGGGATGTAGGTTGGCGCATTGATTATTTTTTTATTACGGAAAATTTATTGCCGCGGCTTACAAAAGCATTTATTCTTAAAGATGTCATGGGTTCAGATCATTGTCCTGTGGGCATTGAATTAAAATAATTGATTTCTTAGGAGAAGAAAATGAAACGTATACCATTATTTATGATGGTCTTGATTTGTGGATTTGCCGTTGCTGCAGCTGCTTCTAATAAATCCAAGCCATCGGTAGCTAAGGCTGTTATTGGTGGTACAGCAACGAATTCAATAATTATTGGGGCAGCCAAATTGGTTGAAGAAAAAGGTGGTGTTACCATCGATGCCCAGGTGGCTAATGTTCCTCCTGGCAAGCATGGTTTTCATATCCATGAAAATGGCAGTTGTGCTGATGAAGGAAAAGCAGCAGGCGGCCATTTTAATCCCGACGCTGTTATGCATGGGTATATGCCCAAGGATGGTCATAAGCATTCCCATCTTGGGGATATGGGAAATGTGGAAATTGGTTCAGATGGGATGGGGATTGTGCATGTATTTTTGCCAAAGGCTTCGTTGTCTAAAGGGAAATACAATGTGATGGGACGTGCCATTATTCTCCATGAAAAAGAAGATGATTTTGGTCAACCCACAGGTAACGCAGGTGGTCGTATTGCTTGTGGAGTTATTGAACAACAATAATGAATATGCCTTTACGTATTGAAAAATCCTGCCTTTTAGTGGTCGATGTCCAGGAGCGATTAGCACCTGTGATGACGCATCATTATGCCTTGGTTGAGAAAATCGCCAAATTTATTCAAATTGCTAAAATCCTTGATATT
>CAZHGK010000120.1:0-5962 GCA_964532095.1 uncultured Planctomycetales bacterium
TTAACCGGAGGGCATCGGCTGGTCGTATTGCGGATGTGTGGGATGTTTGCCGTCGGTCTGGTATGGCTCAAATTAATTTTATCATCATTGATGAGGCAGGCTAAATGCGTTTTGTTTTGTTTTTATTTATGGCCTTGGTTATTCATTTGGGTGCTTTAAAATGGATTTGGATAGGGATGTATGATGCGACACAAGCCACTTCTTTTATGGTTATGTACCATGGCCAGGCAGCGGTTGGTGAGGATGACGCAACAGAATCAACATCCAAGGTTGTTAATAGTTTAGACAGCTTGCTTAAATACCCCCAGGAAACCCAAGGACACACCTGGCAGGGCTATCGAGAATTACCTAAACCGCGTTCTCAAAAGGGGTTATAAAATGTTTGTTTGGGATATTTGTGCATTTTTAGCAGTGCTGATGACAGGGGTGCTTTGTATTGTTTTTTTATGGTGGAGGAACTATACTTATAGTAAGAGTAGTGCATTGGAGTCGCTAAGCTTTAAGAAGATGTGGGTATGTCTGTATTGCCAATGTGTTTATTTAAAATTAATTGATCCACAGAGGCAGCAGCAATGCCCTCGATGTGGCAGTTACCAGCAGGAGTAAGATATGGCACAGGGTTTTTTAAATAACGATCGTGGCATTGTTATGGTGATTGTGGTCATGGTGGTTATTGTTTTTATGGTCATGTCTACTTCGATTATGATGCAGGCGATCAACCAATCTCAAATATCCCAACAAGCTTCAAATGATATCAGGCAGGAAGAAGAGACAAAGGCCGCTTTCTGGAAAAGTTATACCAATGCTGTAACAGTGGGTACCTTTTCACCTTGCTTGGAAGGTGATCATCCCAATGATGAGCCCTGTGTTCCGATCGTGAACATAGATTCTAATACAGGTGCCGTTTCTGTAAGCATATCCAAGACAGAATAATTTTTCTTCCAAAAAATATTGCTAATGGATTGACAAATACTGACGGGAGGTGTCTAATTAAATATAAATATCAATTGGTAATTATTTTAATATGGGATCAAAACGTCTAGGCATTTATTGGGGTGAAGAAAAGATCACACTGTTAGAAACAGATGGTGGGTCTCCGTCTCAGATTGCAGTTATTAATGTTGCTTCTTCCCATGACAGTTCTCCATTTCGTACCGAGCTTACCGAAGATATTCAAATTTCCTCATCCATTCAGGGTATTTTAAAGAAAGACAGATTTAACACCAACGAAGTGTCGTTGTCCCTGCCCCTTAAAGATTATATTTTACGTTCATTTATCATTCCTTTGGTTAAACCCAACGAGCTAACAGGTATTATTGAATTTGAGGCACGCAAATATATTCCTTTTGATTTAAAAGAAGTAGCCTATGTTTATCATGTGGTACCCATCGTCCAGAATAAAATTAAAAGATTTCGTGTTATTTTTTATGGCGTGCGCAAGGAAATATTGGAGCGTTATGCCCGAATCTTAAAGCAGGCAGGGTTGACTATTACGTTTTGTGAACCTTCCGCGGTATCTTTGGCCAAAGGTTTTATCGCCCAGCAATATGTCAAATTGGAAGATTCGTTTGGTTTTATTGAAATCCAAGAAAAGATCGGGCGTATTATTTTCTTTGATAAGGGGATAGCCCAGTTTATCCGTGAGTTTTCTTTGACAATCCCGACGAATTTATCTGAAGAAAATCTTGATGAAGACCTTGTGCAGTATAAGATTTTTAATGAAATCCGGGCGTCCATCGATTTTTATAAACGCCAGTTTGAAGGGGTGCCTATTGGGGATTTTTTAGCGCCGGAAACAGGTTTTCCAAGCAGTATTAAACATTTAATTGAAGAAGAATTTAATTGTAAATTAAAACCGATCAGTATGGGTGTTCGTTTGGCGCGTTTGTCAGCAGAGGATAGTGAAGGTTTTTTTGCTTATGGCGCTGCGTTAAATAATAAATCATTAAATTTTCCATTATTAAATTTTATCCAGAAGAAAACAAGTAAGCCTGGTGGGGTGGGCAGCATTTCTTTTGAGTTTAATTTAGCGGATTATAAACCGGTTTTCGTGGCTGCTCTAGCGGTTGGGGTCGCTTTAATTGCTGCTTTTATTTTTGGACAGAATTCGCTCCGACAGTACGTGAAACAGATTAATGCCTTAAATTTGCAATTAGGAGAAAAGGTTAATGTTTCTACTGATGAAATTTTAGCGCAAATTGGAAGCACTAAGAAGAAAAGTTCTGATTATAAAAATATTCAATTCAAGTCCGAATTTTTCAATGTGATGATGGGTTTGTATAGCCGTATGCCGTCTGGTATGTGGCTAAAGAATTTAAAGGTTATGTACCAGGAAGGTGAAGATGTTTTTAAGAAATTGCCCCTTAAGTTGGAAATTACAGGCTTTGTTTATCATCAAGACTCTAACCAGCAAATGCGTCAGGTGAATGATTTCGTTTCGACTTTAAAGAAGGACAAGATGTTGTCAGCTTTTTTTAAGAATGTGGATTTGGTTTCTGTGAAACGGTCAGATGATCAAAGCAATAGCTTTACTATTTTTAATATTATTTGTTTTTAGAAGACTATGGATCTAAATAAAATCTCAGATTTGAAGTCAATTGATATTCAAGAGCTTGTTTCGCTTTTATGGCAAAAGCGGAATAGTTTGTTAATTGGGGTTGTTATTATTTTGGGCTTGATTGTAGCCGTCGCACTATACAGTAATTTCAACAATCAAAAGAAGAAATATGAACAGCAAATTTCTCTGGCTAATGAAAAGATTTCCAAGGTAACAAATTTAAATATGGCCATACATAACCACGAGGAGTTTCTTAAAACATTACCTAAAAAGCTAGATCAAGAAAATCTTTTGTCTGTATTGGCAGATTGGGCAACTCAATTTAACGTTGAAGTCAGGTCTGCCAGTCCTTTAAAAAATAAAGAAGAGAAGTTATGGGATCAGGGCGGGGTAATTCTTCAACTGCAGGCAAAAGATTTTAAGGATATTATGCGGTTTTTACATGCTATTGAAAAGTCTGAATACGCGATCAGAGTAGATTCTTGGCAAATCAGTTCTACGTCTGGGCCTAAGTCCTCAGGCATTCTTGCGGATGTTAACTTGACAACTATTATACTAAAAGAATGAAATCTTTTTTAAATCCATTTATATTGCTGTTACTATTAGCATGTCCTGTGTGTACTGCTGGCGCTGCTGATGATTTCGATTCATTATTAGATACAATGCGTGATCCTTTTGAGCCAAGATTACCGCCTAAGATTGTTGCCAGTGAGGTTGTAAAAAATAATAACATTGGTGTGGCAACTCAAGCGAGCAATTCAATTATTAATCAAATGGAAGATGTTACTAAAAATGCTATAAAAAATACGGTTATGAAAACCCCAACAGTGCCATCAACTCCGATGGTTCCTGCTGTAAAGCCAACATTATTATTGCAAGGAGTTATGTGGCAAACGGATAAGCCGCAAGCTATTGTCGGCGATCAATTGGTAGGCCTGGGGGATAAGATTAATGAGGCGACTATTGTAGGAATTTTTAAATCAGGGATAGAGGTTGATGTTAAAGGAACAAAATTTAAATATTATATTGAGTGATCATTAGGAGATAAAAATAATGTTTAGAACAATAACACTTCTTTTGGCAATCATTTTGGTTATGGGCGTGCCTGTGAATGCGACAAGCTCTGATCAATTTATTTTGCCGGAATATTCAAAAAAGATTTCGTTGGACTTTAAGGAAGCGCCATTGTCCGAGGTGCTTAAAATGTTTTCCAAGCAAGCACAGAGAAATTTTATTGCTGCTAATGATGTAGCCACCAAAAAAGTAACATTATTTATGCAGGATGTGCCTGTAGAAGAAGCTTTGACTCAGGTTTTAGAAGCGAATGATTTAATATATTCCGCTGATGAGTCGTCAGGTATTTTTGTTGTTAAATCCAAACCAACCAAGGAAGAGAAAATAACAACCAGGGTTTATGGCTTAAAGTATGCGCATGTGAATTCTTCGAAATTAAATAGCACAATTTCTATTTCAGCGACGGGTGGTGTTGCAGGCGCTTCAGGGGCTACTGGTGCAGTTGGCGGAGGGATCATGGCGGGTATTCAAGCGGTATTAACTCAAGGTGGTAAGGTTGTCGAGGATGCGCGTACAAATAGTTTGATTGTGACAGATAAAGAAGCGAATTTTCCTAATATTGAAAAAATGATTGCCAAGCTAGACGTGCCTGTGGCGCAAATCATGATCCAGGTAGAAATGCTGGATATTTCCAAGTCAACGTCGGACTTGATGGGGGTTAAATTTGGTAGTACTCCTTTGCAGTTAACAGGTGGAACAAAAAATGTTCTTTATCCCTGGAATCAAAACAATATTTTACGTAAGGAAGATTTTGCGTTTAGTTCAGGAGGGAGCTCATCAGATACTGGTACGCCCCAATACACAACAGGTAAGGTGGATGCGTCAGGAATGACGGCGTTAATTCAGTTTTTGCGCACACAGAATGACACGCGCAATTTAGCCAGGCCACGGATATTGACACTCAATAATGAAACTGCAGAAATTAAAATATCGACCAATGAAGCAATTGGTTTAACTACTGTGACCTCTAGTGCCACTAGCAATAGTGATTCCCAATCCAAACAAGCAGAACGTGTGCAAACCGGGGTGTTCTTAACAGTCACGCCACAGGCAAATCCTACAACAGGCGATATTATCATGGCTATTTACCCAAAGGTCATCCAGGCTAGTTTGGGGCAATCTTTTGATGGAGTTTCTTTTAAAGATCCCGAGGAGCGTGGCTCACAATCCATATTGAGTATTAAAAATGGAGAGACCATTGTGATTGGAGGGTTATTGCGCCGCAAAGATAGTAATGAAGTTACCAAGCTTCCCATTCTTGGGGATATTCCGATTTTAGGAGCTCCATTCCGTCATAAGGCTAAATCCAGCGACGAGCGCGAATTGATTATTTTTATTACTCCCTATATTTTAGATGAACAAGCTAAAAGCCGTATGATGGATGAATCTATGGGCAAGGTCCAGGATATGAAAGACATGATGGACCGTGTTAGAAGTGTTACGGATGCGCTTAACAATAGTGAACAAGGGCGTTAGGATTACAATTCAATTATGGCACGTTTAAAAATAGGCGAGCTTTTAATTAAACAGGGTTTGCTTAATCAAGCCCAATTGGATAAGGCCATTGCCGCGCAGAAAGAAAGCAAGGAGCGCTTAGGCGAGATTTTATTAAAAATGGGCTTTATCAAGGAAGATGATTTAGCTGTGGCTTTAGGCACCCAGCTGATGGTTCCGTATGCTTCATATGCGTCAGGTTTGCTTAAGCCTAAATCCGACCAGAATTTAGAAAATTTAGTCCCGTATGATTTTTCTCGTCGTAATAATATTCTCCCACTAACCCGGCATCAGCAGGTATTGACCTGTGCCATGTTTGATCCTTTGGATTTAATGGTAATTGAGAACCTGAAGGTTATGACCAATTGCGAAATCAATGTGGTTATTGCCACCAAAAGCGATATGGTGCGGGCGATCAATGAATTTTATATCACCGGTTACACGGGGGAAGAGAAAACTTCATTATTGGATAAGGCGGTTGAGAAATCTTATGAATCAGCAGGGGATACATTAAATCCTAATAAAGAAAAATCTGTTGAAACTGAATTGAGCATTGATCGTCTAATTGAAAAAGCTGAAGAAGCACCTGTTGTTAAGTTGGTGGATTTAATTATTCGTCAGGCTATTGATGAGAAGGCTAGCGATATCCATATTGAACCATTTAAGGATAAATTGGAAATTCGTTATAGAATCGATGGGGTTTTGTACCAAATTCCCCCACCAGCGCCGCATTTGCAATTGCCATTGATTTCTCGTATTAAAATTTTAGCAAAGCTCGATATTGCTGAAAAACGCCTTCCCCAGGACGGAGCTATTTCCGCAAAATTGGAAGACCGC
>CAZHGK010000121.1:0-5896 GCA_964532095.1 uncultured Planctomycetales bacterium
TTTTAATCCAGAAGATATAGCCTGGCAAGAATAATATGAAACGGATCGCAATCATTGGCGGCGGCATTTCTGGCTTGGTTGTCTTGCATTATCTTAAAGAACGCTTTAAAGATACTGTCGCAATCACGCTGTATGAACGCGAATCATCCGTCGGTGGGACTATTCAAACCAAAGCAGACCAAGAGGTTCTTTTTGAAACAGGGCCAAATGGTTTTCTTAATAATCAATCAGCAACATTTGACCTGATTGAAGAATTAAATCTGACAGGCCAGATCATAAACGCCAATATCAAGGCAAAACGCCGTTACATTCAAATGAACGGGTGCTTATATCCTGCACCTATGGACCCGATAAGTCTTATCGCAAGCCCATTATTATCAGTTGCTGATAAGTTTCACTTGTTTAAAGGCTTGTTTAAGAAAAATGTTTCAACAGATCAAAGTATTTACGATTATGTCAACCAGCGCTTTGGACATAATTGTGCTGAACGTTTGGCTGATCCGTTTATTTCCGGAATTTTCGCCGGGAATATCAAACGCCTGCACATGCAGTCTGCTTTTCCTAAACTTTTTTCTAAGAAAAAGGGAAGAACAAAAATGTGCATGCATTCCTTCCAAAATGGAATGAGTCAAATCATCAAAGCCCTGGCACAGCGCTATCAATCCCATATCCAAACCAATAAAGAAATAAATTCTATTGCTGATTTAAAGGCAGATGTGACGATTTGTTGCACAACAGCCTTTGTGGCTAGCCAGTTGTTAGAACCAGTCAACAGTCATTTGAGCGAATTGCTTGGACAAATAAAATATTCACCCGTTGCTGTAGTGGGATTGGTGTTTGACCAGGGAGATTTTCAAAAGACGCCTGATGGTTACGGCTATTTAGTGCCTTCTAATCAAGGCAAGGATGTTTTGGGTGTATTAATTGAGAGCAATGTGTTTGAACATCGTGTGGGCAATCAGCAAATGTTAATCCGAGTGATGCTTGGTGGTGCGCATCATCCAGGGATTATCAATGATGAGCCGGAAACGATTTTAAATAAGGCTATCGAGGAAATTAATAATTCCTATGGTTTAAAAAGCCAGCCCCACAAAACGTTTATCAAGTTATGGCCTAAAGCAATTCCCCAGTATGAGCTTAATTATCCGACGATCCGAGAGGCGATTAAGCAGGAATTGCATAAAACCCCAGAGCTTTATCTTTGCGCAAATTATTTAGATGGAATATCTTTTAACGATTGTGTGAATAATGCTAAAACAATTGCAACGACCATTCGACTTTAATAATATTCTGCGACAACTCGCATCTGTGCGCATTACAGTTGTGTGTATCCTACTGCTATTTATCCTGACATTTTGGGGAACGGTAGCCCAGGTAGACCATGGCCTGTACATGGCGCAAAACCGCTTTTTTAATAGTTTTGTTTTCTTTGCCAACGGGGTGATTCCATTTCCAGGAGCTCAGCTTGTTTTATGGGTTTTCTTTGTTAATTTAATTGCTGCCTTAATCACCAGGTTTCGTTTTTATTATCGCCAATGGAACCAATGGGGCTTATTAATTTCCCACGCTGGTTTAATCCTGTATTTTATCTCTGCCTTTATTACCTTACATATGGCCACGGAGTCTAATGTGCATTTAATGGTCGGGGAGGGGACGAATCTTTCTCAATCTTATGACCAATGGGAATTGGCCTATTGGACCGAAAAAGATGTCAAACGCCAGGTTACGGCGGTTGATGCAGATCATTTATCAAGGGCAAGCATTGTTGATTTTAATCATGCAGATTTTACCTTAACGGTGAATGACTTTTATTTAAACAGCAGTGCCTATACCAAGGCTTTTTCGGTCACAGGGGTTATTCCATTAAATGGTTCAGGAATTACGCTCTTGCAACAGAAAGCCATGGACAAAGAACGATCTAAAAATGTTGCCGGCGTAAGCCTGACAATGAAAACATCTACAGGTCATCAATACCCGATCCTTTTGTATGGTTTAGAAGCTAATCCGACGGTTGTTCCAATCAATGGGGTGAAATTTAATTTTATTTTGCGGCATAAACGGATTCCGTTGCCATTTACCATTGTTTTAAAGAAATTTGAAGCCCAGTTTTATCCAGGGACAAACATGGCTAAAAGTTATGAAAGCCTTGTTGAGATTATTAAAGATGGGGTTTCCAGGAACGTACGGATTTATATGAATAATCCATTCCGTTATAAAGATTACACCCTGTACCAATCCTCCTATGATGTGGATTCAAGAGGACGTCAATACTCGACCTTGGCTGTTGTTAAAAATAAAGGCCAGGTATTGCCTTATATTGCATGCTTTGCCGTATTTTTTGGTTTGGCATACCATTTTTGTGTTGTGGCCCTGCGCCGGAAATGGCGGGAGTGAGGATGATGAAGCGTTTCTTTCTATTAATAATGATGGGCCTTTTGTGTTTTAATTCTAACAGCTTTGCTGGCGACGTTAAACCAGTAGGGCCTAAGGGGATTAAGAATGATATTTTATTAAAAAGCATTCCTGTATTAGATAATGGCCGTTTAAAGCCTTTTGATACCTATAGTCGCCATGTATTATTGCAATTATCCGGAAAAGATACGGTTAATGGTCAGGGGGCAACGACATGGATGGCCAAGTTATTATTTGCTCCAGATTCCATCCGCAATGATGCGGTTTTCTTAATTAATAATCCTGAAATTCCTTTGGCTTTAGGGATTGAGGCAGATAAACACCGTCGATATTCCTTTAACCAATTGCAGAAAAGCTTTAAAAAATTTAAAGAATTGGCAGATGCTGCAAAGGATGTTTCTGATAAGGAACGCAGTGTCACCGAATCGGAAACGATCCGTGTTTATGATAATTTGCAATTTTTTGCACAATTGTCGCATACCTTTCAGTTTGTTGTGCCCCATCCAGATTTCCAGATCAAAGATCCTCAGGTCATTAAAATTCTTAACCTGCCTGAAACCAAAGGTCAATATAGCTTCTTGGACCTTGCGTTAAGTGCAGACCAAATGCAAGTTAAGATGCAGGAGCCTGAAATTTTAATTCTGGTCAATAATCTTTATGAATGGTCAAAGCGTTATCGTGATCTGCCGTTTGCAGTAATTCCACCCCCATCGGGTGTTGATCGCATGTGGTTAAGCCCCTGGGATGCGATTGCCATGGATTTTAAATCTTCCCAAACACGGGAAATGGTCAGTTTATGGCGCCTAATGATTAAATCCTATACCGATGGGAATAATGTGGAGTTTAATTTAGCAGCTAAGAGATATTTAAACGTTGTTAGCCAAAGAATGAGCAAGGATGAAGTAAAATCTTTTCATAAATTTAATATTGAGCTTGCTTATCAGCAGGCACAGCCATTTTTATGGGCGCAGATTCTGTATATCTTTGTTTTATTATGCTTTGTTATTTCTTTTATGGACCGTCGCAAATTCTGGTACCAGGCAGCGTTTTTTTGTGCAGCCATCGGCTTTGGTATCCATGCCTTAGGGCTAGCTGCAAGGATTATCATCATGGGCCGACCGCCAGTCTCTAATTTGTATGAGACATTTATTTTTGTCAGTTTGATTGCATCGATTTTGGGATTAACCATTGAGCATTTCTCTCGACGATGGTTGGGCTTTGTGGTTATTGGAATTGGGGGCACGGTATTATTATCCATTGCTGCTAAGTATGCGGCTGATGGGGATACCTTGCAAATGCTGATTGCTGTTTTAAATTCTAATTTCTGGTTAAGCACGCATGTGACGAGCATTACCATGGGCTATGGGGCAACCTGTGTGGCAGGTATTTTAGGCCATATGTGGCTGGTGCAGAAAGCTATGAAGGTTAATGAGGAAGATGTAAAACATACCTATCAAATCATGATGGGAGTGTTAGGGATTGCCTTGACCCTGACGTTTTTAGGGACAAATCTCGGGGGAATTTGGGCAGACCAAAGTTGGGGACGGTTTTGGGGATGGGACCCGAAAGAAAATGGGGCCCTGATGATTGTGTTGTGGAGTGCTTTCTTATTTCATTGCCGGGTTGCCAATCTTTGTGGGCCATTAGGTTTAGCAGTCGGTAATGTATTCGGCGTGATTGTTGTGGTTTGGGCCTGGTTTGGGGTAAATTTATTGAGTGTCGGTTTACATTCCTATGGCTTTACCACGGGAATTGCGGTCAATCTTGCCATGTATCTTGCAATTGAAATTATTTTTGTCGCAACAACTGTATTTCTCATTAAACGTCGATGATTTCTGTAACCCACGCTCAACAAATAATTTTGCGTCAGGCTAAAGCTTGGGGAAATGAGTTGTGTTCCTTAACTGAAGCTGTAGGACGTGTATTGCAGACCGCGATCAGCCTGCTTTTAATAAGTCCACCATGGACGGTGTAGCTATAAATTTTAATGCATGGAAAGAAGGCCAGCGCTCATTTCCTATTGCTGGAGTGATTGCAGCAGGAGTGAATCCTTCTCGTTTTAATAAATCCACGTGCGTGCGCATTATGACAGGGGCTATGCTTCCTTTGGGTGCTGACACAGTAATTCCCATTGAGAATACTGTCATTGCGAGGAGTAAAACGACGAAGCAATCTAATGAGATTGCTTCGCTTTATACAAACAGCGACGCTCGCAATGACACTGTTGTTCAACGCGGCCAATATATTCGTTTAAAAGGGGATGATGCGCGCAAGGGTGATGTGATTCTTCACAAAGGCACTCGTCTAACAGCGACTCAGATAGGAATTGCTGCCTCCTTTGGTAAAAAGACATTGAGGGTAGGGCGCTTACCTAGAATTGCCATTATTGCGACGGGGGATGAGCTCGTTGATATTCATAAACCCATTAAGGCCTATCAAACGCGGCTTTCTAATTCATATGCCTTAGAAGCATTGCTTAAAGATTTTAGCTCAGTCACAAAACATCATTTGCCTGATAATCCGAAAGTGCTTCAAACAAAAATCCGTCAGATTTTATCCCAATGTGATATCTGCCTTTTAAGTGGAGGGGTATCCATGGGTGAGTTTGATTATATCCCTAAGGTATTGGCCCAATTAAAAGTCAAATCCCTGTTTCATAAGGTTGCTCAAAAACCAGGAAAACCATTTTGGTTTGGAATCACAGCTAATAATAAAGCTGTGTTTGCCTTGCCTGGCAATCCTATTTCTACCTTGGTCTGTGCCCGTCGGTATGTGATTCCTTTTATTCACAAATCATTAGGTATACAAAATGTTTTGCCATTCCTGAATATTGTTATCGGGAATCCAGAACTTGTTAAGAATATCAAATCTGATTTAATCCATTTCTTGCCCGTGCATATCATTAATGACAAAGCTTTATTAAAAGGCCAAGTGATTAAAACAGGTGGCTCTGGTGATTTTTCTGCCTTAGCAAATACAGATGGATTTATCGAATATGACAACACACTCAAAAGCAATCTACGGCCTTATTTTAGCTGGCGGGTATAGCCGTCGGATGGGCAGTGATAAGGCCCTACTCAAATACCATGGTCAGACACAATTGGAATGGACGCATGATCTCATTGAGAAATATTGCGAACGGACATTTATTTCTATTCGAGAAGACCAGCAAGTCATAGAACCGTACTCAAAATTTGAATATATTTTAGACAATAATCAGTATGCAGATGCAGGGCCATTGACGGGAATATTATCTGCCATGCATCAGTATCCTAATGTTTCTTGGTTAGTTGTTGGCATTGATTTGCCACATTTAGAGCCAGCGGCCATTGAATTGTTATTAAAAGAACGGGATTCAAAGGAATTTGCAACGGCATTTGTCAGTACTCATCATCCAGGCTTACCTGAACCTTTGTGTGCAATTTGGGAAGCCCATGGATTTGAAGGGCAAGAAGATTGGCCTGCCCGAATACCAGATCACGGC
>CAZHGK010000122.1:0-5613 GCA_964532095.1 uncultured Planctomycetales bacterium
TCCAGCCGAAGTTAATGAACGCCTGCTTGCAGCCCATGATACCCGACGGACTGTGAAGGGAATCGTTGTTGAACTTTTGCCTACCCGGCTGGTGGATGTTTTAATGGCCAAGGCTGGCGTGTCCCATGAGCAGAAGGCAAATCAATTAACCAAGGTACAGCGACAAGCCTTGCTTAAAATGTTGACCGAATATCCGCTTGCGGTTTCTGGCGCGGTTGGGTATAGTAAAGCTGAGGTAACTGCTGGAGGCATTGATTTAAAAGAAATTAATCCTGCCACGCTTGAATCACGTTTACAACCTGGGCTTTATTTCGTCGGAGAAATCCTGGATGTGGATGGCCGCATCGGCGGCTTTAATTTTCAATGGGCATGGGCCAGCGGATTTACCGTCGGGACAGCACTTACGTTAAGACCATGAAAGAAAGGAAGTTGTTTTATGAAGAAAATCATCAAAACTGCAAACGCATCGTTACCAGTCGGCCCGTATAATCAGGCTGTTGCTGTTGGAAATTTAATTTATACCGCCGGACAAATCCCTCTAGACAAGCAAGGCAATATGGTTGCAGGTGGTATTAAAGAACAGACAGAACAAGTCATTGCCAATTTAAAGGCTGTGCTGGAGGCAGGCGGTTCTTCTTTAGAAAAAGTAATTAAGGCCACGGTATTCTTAAAAGATTTGAATGATTTTGCAGGCATGAATGAGGTGTATGGCAAATATTTCAAGGCGGAAACTGCACCAGCCCGCAGCACCTTGCAGGTGGCGCGCATTCCTAAGGATTCAATGGTAGAAATAGAAGTTGTAGCAATGATCTAAGTATAAAATTAAAGTATTTCACCGACGGGAAATGGTGGGTTTTGGGGTAGTGCATTTTTCTTGACTTCTAGTCGGCAATCCACTATATTGTCAAGGGCATGGGGGAAACCCCACTCGCCAAACGTTTCCAACAGGTTTTTTAACATCTTTAGAGGTTCATGAAAGAAGCTATACTATATCTGGAAGACGGCGCGATATTTCGCGGCCGGACTCTCCATGAGACCGGAGAAACTGTAGGTGAAGCTGTCTTTAATACAGCCATGACCGGGTATCAAGAAATACTGACAGATCCTTCCTATACTGGCCAAATCGTTGTCATGACTTATCCCTTAATCGGCAACTACGGGGTTAATGACCAAGATAATGAATCCAGCAAAATCCATGTGAAAGGCTTTGTTGTTAAGGAATTCTGCCGTCGACATTCTAATTGGCGTGCCACCAAAAGCCTCACCGAATATTTAAATGAAAATAAAATTATCGCCATTGAAGGAATAGATACCCGTGCCTTGACGCGCCACCTGCGCTTATCAGGTGCCATGAAGGCGATTATCTCCACCGAAGACTTTGATCCTAAAAGCTTAAAAGCAAAACTTGCCGCTTCCCCGAGCATGGAAGGGGCTGATTTAGTTAAAGATGTCACCACAGCCAAGAAGTATGTATGGAAGGCGCGTGGCCGACGTCAATACAAGATCGCAGCCATTGACTGCGGGATTAAGTGGAATATTTTGCGGATTTTTGCTGACCTTGGTTGTGAGACCCATGTGTTTCCAGCAACGGCAACAGCGGAAGATATTTTAGCGATTAAACCCGACGGAATATTTTTATCCAATGGCCCAGGAGACCCGGCGGTGGTCACCTATGTGACCGATACTGTCCGTGCGCTCGTCGATAAAGCTCCGATGTTCGGGATTTGCTTGGGCAATCAAATACTTGGGCTGGCCTTAGGCGGCAAGACGTATAAATTAAAGTTTGGCCACCATGGTGCCAATCATCCGGTTAAAGATTTTGATGGCAATCGCATTGGCATTACTTCCCAAAACCATGGGTTTTGCGTGGACATGAAAAGCTTAAACAAGAATGAAGTGGCTGTTATCCATACGAATTTAAACGACCAGACCGTCGAGGGAATTAAGCATAAGAAATTTCCGGTGTTTTCAATCCAATACCATCCCGAAGCTGCGCCCGGTCCTCACGATTCCCAATATTTGTTTAAACAATTTATTGATATGATCGAAGCTAATAAGAATAAGTAAATCACATGCCCAAACGTACTGACATCAAGAAAATCCTCATTATCGGCGCTGGCCCTATTGTCATTGGCCAGGCTTGCGAGTTTGACTATTCCGGTTCCCAGGCATGTAAGGCCCTTAAGGAAGAAGGGTACAAGGTTGTTTTAGTTAATTCCAACCCTGCGACCATTATGACAGATCCTGGCATTGCCGATGAGACCTATATCGAACCTTTGACGGTTGAGTTTGTCGAGAAAATTATTGCAAAAGAACGTCCCGACGCTATTTTACCGACCTTGGGTGGCCAAACCGGTTTGAATTTGGCGATGAAGCTTTATGAGCAAGGCATTTTAGATAAGTACAAGGTGGAAATGCTGGGGGCTAAGCATGAGGTGATTAAAAAAGCAGAAGACCGCAGTGCGTTTAAGCAGGCATGTATCAAGGTTGGTTTGGATGTGCCCAAAAGCGTGTTTGCCTATAATATCCAGGAAGCGAAAAAAGCTGTTGAGCAAATTGGGTTTCCTTGCATTGTGCGCGCCTCATTTACTTTAGGTGGAACTGGCGGCGGGATTGCTCATAACATAGAAGATTTCGAACGCATTGCTGCCCTCGGGATTGAAAGCAGCATGATCCATGAAATTTTAATTGAAGAGTCTATTGCAGGTTGGAAAGAATTTGAATTAGAGTTGATGCGTGACCGTGCGGATAATGTGGTGATTGTCTGTTCCATCGAGAATTTAGATCCGATGGGCGTGCATACAGGGGACAGCATTACAGTTGCCCCGATACAAACCTTGTCGGACTCTGAGTACCAGCATATGCGTGATGCCGCGATCCGCTTAATTCGGGAGATCGGCGTTGAAACGGGTGGATCGAATATTCAATTTGCTACAAACCCCAAGAACGGTCGCATGGTGGTGATTGAAATGAATCCACGCGTTTCGCGTTCTTCGGCATTAGCATCAAAGGCCACAGGTTTTCCTATTGCAAAATTTGCTGCTAAATTAGCAGTTGGCTATACCTTGGATGAAATTCAAAATGACATTACCCAAGTGACCCCAGCATGTTTTGAACCAACCATTGATTATGTGGTTGTTAAGATTCCGCGTTTTACATTCGAGAAATTCCCGGAAGCAAAAGATATTTTAGGCGTGCAGATGAAATCCGTTGGTGAAACCATGGCGATCGGACGCACTTTTAAGGAAGCCTTGCAAAAAGGTTTGCGCGGCCTGGAAATTGACCACATCGGTTTTGACAATAAACAAAATTTTGCGGATATCGACGATGAGAAAGTACGTTTGCGTTTGGCAGAACCGAATGCGTCACGGATTTTCTATATTAAATACGCACTACAGAAAAAATGGTCCATTGAGGAAATATCTAAAATCAGCACCATTGATATCTGGTTTTTAGACCAAATGGCGCAAATTTTAGAACTTGAAGAAGAATTAAAATCCGCCTCCACTGCCAGTAATGGGGTGTTAAGTCCTGCCTTGATGCGCCAGGCTAAGGAATTCGGATTTTCCGATCCGCAACTAGGGGAAATTTTAGGGAAAAGCGAAAAAGATGTGCGCGCCTTGCGACGGGACATGGGCATTATTCCGACATTTAAGGTGGTAGATACCTGTGCCGCTGAATTTGAAGCATATACCCCGTATTATTATTCGACGTATGAAACAGAAGATGAGGCAAAAATTAATAATGCCAAATCCAAGTCGAAAAAGAAAAAGATTATGATTTTAGGTGGTGGCCCCAATCGCATCGGTCAGGGGATTGAATTTGATTACTGCTGTTGCCATGCGTCTTTTGCCCTTAAGGAAATGGGTTTTGAAACCATCATGGTCAATTCCAATCCGGAAACCGTGTCCACGGATTATGACACCTCTGACCGTCTGTATTTTGAACCATTGACTTTTGAAGATGTGATGAATATTTTTGATGTGGAAAAGCCAGATGGCGTGATTGTGCAATTTGGCGGCCAGACCCCTTTAAATTTAGCACGCCGCTTATCGCAGGCAGGTGTTCCCATTATTGGAACGAGTGTAGATTCCATTGATCTCGCGGAAAACCGCGAGAAATTCGCAGCCTTGATTGATCAATTGAAAATTGCCCAGCCCGCTAATGCCTCGACGACCACCAAGGATGAAACATTGTCTGCTGCTACCCGCATTGGGTACCCGGTACTCGTTCGCCCGTCGTATGTATTAGGTGGTCGGGCCATGCGCATTGTGTATGACGAAGAGTCATTAAAATCATTTTTAGATGAAGTGCATAGTGTTTCCCGGGGGCATCCGGTGCTGATTGATAAATTTTTAGAAGATGCCCAGGAAGTGGATGTGGATGCTATTTGTGACGGGGAAGATGTATTTGTCGCCGGGGTTATGGAGCATATTGAAAATGCCGGGATCCATTCAGGAGATTCTGCCTGTGTTCTTCCTCCGCACACATTAAGCGAAGAGGTGATTGCCACCATCAAACGCCACACCGTGCAATTGGCCAAGTCTTTAAAGGTGATTGGCTTGTTAAATATCCAATTTGCCGTCAAGGGTAAGCAGGTTTATGTGTTGGAAGTTAATCCCCGGGCGTCGCGCACGTCACCGTTTGTTTCCAAAGCCACAGGAACGCCGTTAGCTAAGATTGCAGCACAAGTCATGGCAGGGGCTAAACTAAAGAATTTCAAATTAATTAGCGCGGATAATTTAAAATATTTTGCTGTTAAAGAATCGGTATTGCCCTTTAGCCGTTTTTCAGGGGTAGATATTATCTTAGGGCCAGAAATGAAATCCACCGGCGAGGTCATGGGCACAGCCCCAACCTTTGCGGCAGCTTTTGCCAAAAGCCAGTACAGCGCCAATCAAGCCTTGCCCAAATCAGGAACGGTGTTTATCAGCGTTAATGATTATGACAAGCGAGATGTGGCCTTTATTGCCAAGAAATTGGCAGATTTAAAATTTAAGATTTTAGCAACAAAGGGCACGGCAAAAGTGTTACGTGCCTCAGGGGTTAGTGTTACAATAGTCGACAAGCACCAGGAAGGCGAAAACAATGCCTTGACCCTGGTTAAGAAAAATGAGATAAATTTAATTATCAATACTCCTTCCGGAAAGAAAAGCCAGTCGGATATGCGGGCGATCCGGGCCGCAGCTATTTTACATAATGTGGCGTGCATTACCACCTTGCAAGGGGCTTGGGCTGCCGTCAATGGCATCGAGGCCGTAATCCAGGGAGAATTTACCGTAGAACCATTACAGACCTTATATAAGGGTGCGTCAGAGCGACCAAGTTTTCAAGAGAGCAAGACAGTATAAAATTTGGGCATTGTTCCAAACTAAAGGGAAATATGTGCGGCATCGTCGGTATTAGTCATCACAAAGAAGCAAGCAAAATGGCATTCTTAGGCTTGTATGCGCTGCAGCATCGTGGGGAAGAAGCTGCTGGCATCGCCTCTTACGATGGCAAAGAAATGCATGTGATTAAAAAATCTGGCTTGGCCGTCGATAATTTTGATGAAAGCAATATTGGTAAACTTATGTGCCTTGATGACAGCTACTGCATTTTCTCCAGCCAAGG
>CAZHGK010000123.1:0-1834 GCA_964532095.1 uncultured Planctomycetales bacterium
TGAAGAAGCCAGCTTCTTAACGAAATTCGCCTCTAAAGTTTTGATGATTGTCCGTCGGGACGAGTTACGTGCATCCAAGGTGATGCAGGAACGTGCCAGGCATAATCCAAAGATCGAGATATTGTTTAACACCGTTCCCGTTGAAGTGTTAGGTGACAAAATGGTAACGGGTTTAAAGGTACAGGATGTTTTAAGCAAGCAAGAACGGCTTTTGGATGTTGGCGGATTGTTTTATGCCATCGGGCATTTGCCGAATACAGCTTTTCTTAATGGCCAACTGGCGTTAGATGAAACAGGATATATTAAAACAAACCCTGGTTCAACACAGACTAGTGTTAAAGGTGTGTTTGCTGCAGGGGATGTGCAGGATAAAATTTATCGCCAGGCTGTAACCTCCGCCGGAACCGGATGTATGGCAGCATTAGATGCCGAGCGTTTTCTGTCCGGGCATTAAAAAATACCAGCGCAGTTGAAAACCCCTTTTGTTTTGCTAAGATAAAATAAATGCCCACAATTAATTACGCAAAAGTTTCCATTTCTGATTATTTAAAGCAATTGTCCAGCCGAGAACCGGTGCCGGGCGGTGGTTCTGCCGCTGCATTAACAGCAGCAATTGGGGCAGGATTGTTGTCGATGGTGACACAATATTCCATTGGTCGCAAAACAAATACTAAAGCCACAGATGCGCGTTTAAAAAATATTCTAAAGTCTCTTCAAATTCAGCAACAGCGTTTGTTGGAATTGTCCAGTTTGGATGCCGAGGCTTATTTGGCGGTATCTGCCGCACGGACAAAGGATAAGAAGGCGCAAAAGAAAGCATCGCGCTATGCAGCTGTTGTCCCACGGGAAGTGTGCCGCTTGTCTTACAAAGCGCTTGATGTGGCTCCATTTTTAGTGGCATATGGAAATCCTTATTTATTGTCAGATGTCCAAGTGGCTATTGAACTTTTGCATGCCGGATATAACGGGGCAGTTGTTATGGTGAAAATCAACACATGAGCGCGCAAATCCTCGACGGAAAAATATTATCCCAGCAGTTAAAAACGCAATTGGCGGATGAAGTCGCACGCTTAAAATCCCAAACAGGCAAGGTGCCTACTTTATTGGCCGTTAGTTTTATGGAAGATGCAGCCATTGAATCATATGCTGCTTCCCAACAAAAGGCTGCCAGCGCCTTAGGGATTGATTACCAACGCCAAAAATATAGCCCAGCCAATGACGATGATGCCGTTGAATGTTTAAAGTCGTTGTTACATATTTATCCTTCTGCGGGTTTGTTTATTTTTAAGCCAGTACCTAAGAGTATTAATTTCCAGGCAATTAATATGAGCATTGGTTTAACTACTGTTCGCAATATTGAAGGGATCTATCCTTTAAATATTGGAGGCTTGTTCTTAGGGCTGGATGTTCTCATTCCACCGACGGCTGCAGCGGCTGCTGCTTTATTAAAGTCCAGCAAGGTTAAATTAGAAGGTAAGCACGCTGTGATTTTGGGGCGTTCAGAAATTGTGGGCAAACCATTGGTACAACTTTTGTTGAATGAACATATGACCGTGTCCGTATGTCATTCGCGTACTCCTTTAGACCAGCTGCAAGCTTTGACAAAATCTGCAGATGTGGTTATGGCCTGTGTAGGCAAAAGTGGCTTTGTCAAAAAGGAATGGATCAAGCCCGGTGCGATTGTGATAGATGTAGGGATTAATGATGCCAATGGCCAGATCAAAGGGGATGTGGCCGACGATGTCAAAGACGTGGCAGGGTTTATTTCTCCGGTTCCTGGAGGGGTAGGGCCTGTGACATCGGTGATGCTTATGAAAAATGTCGTCGAAGTATT
>CAZHGK010000123.1:1934-5598 GCA_964532095.1 uncultured Planctomycetales bacterium
GAGGGGTAGGGCCTGTGACATCGGTGATGCTTATGAAAAATGTCGTCGAAGTATTTAAAAAACTTAACTAATTTATCTATGTCAAATATCGTTATTGTTGGAAACGCCTTACCTGCTGTGCATACAGCCAATGCCTTGCGTCAAAAAGGACATTCCGGAGATATAAAAATATTTTGTCCAGAAGGGGTTCCTCCTTATGACCGCCAATTATTGGCAAAGTTTTTAGCTAAGAAGATTAAGGAATCGGCTTTATTTACCGATGCCAATGCCTTGCTGAAAGAACATCAAATCCAGGCTTTGACCCATGAGGGCTTGGGCCGTTTGAGCTTAAAACGTCGTCAGGTCGTTGGGGTAAATAAAAACCAGTTAGGCTATGATCAATTGGTTTTAACAGATGTGGGCCAAGTTAAGTTGCCCACCATTAAAGGTCATCATAAAAAGGGTGTATTTGATGCTTTGCGTTTTGCCTCGGTCAAGGAAATGGCAGGTTTTGTGCCTTTTATCGACCAGGCTATTGTGCAGGTTACAAGCTTCTTAGGTTTAAATATTGCCTGTGCCTTATCAGGGCATAAGAAGGAAGTTTTAATTGTGACGCCTGAACCGATTTTGTTAAATGGCTATCTCGACGAGGAATCAGGGACATTGTTAAAGCAAATCTTAGAAGCTAATGGTGTGCGCGTGATTATTGGGCAAAATATTGAAGAGGTTATTGGCGATGGGGAAGTGAAGGCAATCCGTTTAAGTTCAGGAAAGATCATGGCTGGGCAAATGGTGGTTTTCGATCGCGTGGCCACAGATGTGAAATTGCTGACGGAAGCAGAGATTTTTACAGATGATGGAATTTTACAGGCAGACCCAATAGGTCGTCATCAAAGCCATCCGGAAGTGTTTATGGGCATTGAATTAACTGGCCGTTTTGATTTGTCTGTTAAAGAAGCAGTGAATGAAGGGGCGCGTTTAGCATCCCATGTTTTAGATCCTCAGGCTGCTTATCAGCCTGATAAAGGTGCATTAAGGGAATTTGGTTTATCTTTAGTGCGTGGATTTTGTGCCGGGGTAACCGTTTTACCAGAAGGTGGGCGGGAATATATGTCATTTGATGGTCCTGCCAATATTTTCAAAAAGATTTTTGTGGTTGATGATTGTATTGTGGGAGGCCTGTCTTTTAATGCGCCTGATTTTGAAACCAAGATCGTTGCTGCAATTAACAATCGTCAGTCCATTCGTGGTTTGGAAGAGGCTTTTCTCCACGAGCATGTTTAACCTGCCAACCTCTGTCACCCCCGAATGCAGTTATCGGGGGTCCAGATTATAAGATCATGAAACAATCCATTGTTTTAATCGATGCCCATGGCTTATGTTACCGCGCTTTTTATGCGGTTAAGTCCTTGTCTAATAGCAAAGGGACGCCGACGAATGCTGTGTTTGGGTTTTGCAATATTTTGCGAAAATTGTTAGTGGATTTACAGCCCACCCATATAGCTGCGTGTTTTGACGTCGGGAAGGTAACCCATCGTTTAGAAAAGTTTAAAGATTATAAAATCCAGCGCCAGTCCATGCCAGATGATCTCGTTGCCCAAATTCCGGTCATACGTTCCATGCTAGAAGCTTTTCGCATTCCCATGGTGGATTGTGATGGATATGAAGCTGATGATGTGATGGCCACTTTAGCTCGACGTATGGCAGATAAAAACCATGATGTTATTATTGTGACGGAAGACAAGGATATGTGCCAGCTTATTAGTGGGCCTGTCCAGGTGTATAGTGCGCGCCTAGGTCAAACCATTGATGATCAAAAAGTCTTTGAGAAGTTTGGGGTGCGTCCTGACCAGATTAGTGATTATATCGGTTTAGCAGGAGATACCTCGGATAATATTCCCGGGGTCGACGGTATTGGCGAGGTGACAGCCAAGAAATTATTAAACCAGTTTGAGCATGTGGAAGATATTTATAAGCATTTAGAAGATATTACCAATGCCAAATGGCGGGAAAAATTAGAAACAGGCAAAGAACAGGCGTTTTTAAGTAAAGAATTGGCAACCGTGCATGACAATGTGCCCATTAAAGTCAGCGTCGATGATTTAAAGAAACAAGAACCGGATGTCGGTAGGCTAACAGCTTTATTCGAAGAATTGGAATTCCATCGGGCAATGGCGGATTTTGGTTTGATCGCCTCCGAGCAGCCTGCTGCAGAACATGTGTTAGATCTTGTCACCATTGAGGATCAAGGCAAATCAGTGACGGTTGTGTATGATTTAAAAGAGCAATTAAAAAATAAGGCATCCATTAAGGGGGAAGCCTTTGATGTGTATTTAGCCGGGTATTTATTAACGTCGGGGCAGGGAAGTTCAGATATCACTTCTTTAGCCTGGCAGTTTTTAAAACAAAAACCACATGAACGCATTTTGGCGGATTTATACGCGCCACTTAAAAAAGCCATTCGTGAACAAGGGATGGAGCAATTGCTCTATGGGATTGAAATGCCCTTGTCCTATGTTTTAACCCAGATGGAACAGACGGGTGTGAAGATTGATGTTACGGTGTTAAATAAAATGTCTGAAGAATGTGCGCATAAGATTAAAGAAATTGAAGATTCATTATTTTCAATTGCAGGCACAACATTTAACCTGAATTCTCCCAAACAATTAAGTGAAGTGTTATTTGAGCGACTGAAATTGCCGGTTGTTAAGAAAACTAAGACGGGCTTTTCGACGGATGAAGAGGTTCTAACAAAATTAGCAGCTAAACACCCGTTGCCAGCCTTGATTTTAGAATATCGCCAGTTGGCAAAATTAAAATCCACATATTTGGATTCTCTGCCTCTATTGGTTAATCCATCGACGGGAAGATTACATGCGACCTTTAACCAAACTGGTGCAGAAACAGGACGCCTCAGTTCTAATAATCCTAATTTGCAAAATATTCCAGTCCGTACGGACCTGGGTCGTCGGATCCGTCAGGCTTTTGTGCCCTTAGTAGAAGGCCATGTTTTACTATCCGCTGATTATTCTCAAATTGAGATTAGGATATTGGCTCATTTAGCTGGTGATGAGGGTTTAAAGAAAGCATTTGAAGGTCAAGGGGATATTCATCGGTACACCGCATCTTTGATGTTTGATATTCCTGAAGGCAAGGTTGATGATCAGATGCGTTATGCCGCCAAACGGATTAATTTTGGGATAATTTATGGTATGAGTTCTTTTGGTTTGGCAAAAGATTTGGATGTAAGTATTCCCCAGGCTCAGGAATTTATTGACCGTTATTTTTTGCGTTACCCTAAGGTCCAAAGCTTTCTCGAAGGTGAGAAGCAAAAAGCAAGGGATTTGGGCTATGTGACTACGATGTTTAATCGACGTCGGTATTTGCCAGATATTAATAACCGTAATATGGGCTTGCGACAGTTTGCCGAGCGACAAGCGATTAATGCACCAATCCAGGGGACAGCGGCGGATTTAATCAAATTAGCCATGGTTAATATCAACCGTTTATTGGGTGAAAAGAAATTTAAATCAACTATGATTATGACAGTGCACGATGAATTGGTGTTTGATGTGCCTAAGGCGGAATTGGGTAAAATGGTGGAATTGGTCCGTCATGAAATGGAACACGCCATGGAAATTTCAGTTCCTTTAAAGGCCTCAGTAAAGTCAGGATTAAATTGGCT
>CAZHGK010000124.1:0-3501 GCA_964532095.1 uncultured Planctomycetales bacterium
CGCATTTAACATTTGATTTGGCGTATTCATTGATTATTTATGAAGCACGCAAGGTTGATAGTGCGCTTGCGCCATCGGGGACAAATACCATCAATGGGACATATTCTGAAATCACCCATGTTGGTATGGCTTCGTTGACGTATAAGTTTTGATACGAGTTTATTTATGTCGAGTTTGCAAAGCAAAATAATTTCTTTGTATCTTAAGTATGTGCTTTCTAAACAGACATGCGGACTTTCTTTAGATCAAGAACGTAAATATTTGGATGATTTAGGAAGAAAACAAAAAATGCCGTCGAATATGAATGTTACGAAAATTCATGTTGGCGGCATTCCTGCAGAATCTATCAGTGGTTCGGGAGCTAACGCTGGGCGGGTGATTATTTATTTCCATGGAGGAAGCTATAGTTTAGGGTCTTGCCAGTCGCATCGTTTCTTAGTTGCGCATATTTCCAAAGCAGCTAAAATTCCTGTTGTTTTGCCTGAATATCGTTTAGCTCCGGAATTTCCTTTTCCTGCAGCTGTCGAAGATGCTCTTGCGGTGTATCAGGTTATTTTAAATAGCTCTAATGCCAAGAAAATTATTCTTGTTGGGGATTCTGTAGGTGGAGGATTAGCGGTTGCTTTAGCAGTGGTATTAAAAGAAAGGAATATTGCTTTGCCAGCGGCTATTGTGTGCTTATCTCCGGTAGTGGATTTGGGCTTAACAGGAGAAAGTATTTACTCAAAGGCAAAAGAGGATGTTATTTTAAATCCTGAAACTTTTAAGAAATATATTGCCCGTTATATTGGACATACTGACACTAAACATCCATTGATGTCTCCAATTTATGCGGACTTGACAGGTTTGCCACCACTATTAATCCAGGTAGGAGGAAAAGAGATTTTATTATGTGATTCAACACGTTTGGCGGATAAGGCAAGAAGTTCTGGAGTTGATGTAACTCTGGATATTTGGCCCGACATGTGGCACGTGTGGCCGTATTTTGTCAATTATATTCCTGAAGGGCAAGTTGCCATCAATAAAATAGCTGCTTTTATTCAGCGATACTAACCTTACCACGTCCAGTTTCTTTGACGTTAAATAATTCCATATCCGCTAATTCAAGAAGTTTTTCTGCAGTGATGCTTTGTCCTGGTTTAAATTTCGCAGCACCAATACTTACGGTTATGGCAACAGTTTGTCCGTTCGAAGTTAAATTCAGTGCTTTGACATCATTGCTAATTTTAGTTAAACGGCGATGAATACCTTCATGGTTTGGAAAGTCTAAATAAATAACAAATTCATCTCCACCATATCGCCCAACAAAGTCATTGGCGCGGACATTATTTTTTACTACATCCACAACCTTGACTAAAACTTCGTCCCCAAAGGAATGACCATGGGTATCGTTAAATTGCTTAAAATGATCGACGTCAAATATAACCAGATAGAAGGTGGCTTTGGATATTTCGCAAGTATGGATTTTCTTTTCCAGCATTTCAAAGAAATACCGGCGATTATGGATGGAGGTTAGCTCATCTGTTTTGGATAATTTATCAGCTTGCTTGTATAACTCAGCTAAACGTTCTTCGCTGGCCTTAAGTTGTTCTTGACGGACAAAAGCTTTGTAGTGCTGTTCCCTAAAGAAATAATTCATGATTAGGACAATAAGGGCTGTCGATGACATGAATGCACTTGCCAGTGCAAAGTTAAGAATGTTAAAAGGATTTTTGGAAATGAGCATGGCAAACACATTAATTAAAAATATTATGATAAAAGTAGCTATGTTATAGGAGATATTAAAAGCATTTCCGACCCCTAACCCGAGGAATAGGAGGTTGGAACCTTCGTAATATCTGCTTGAAGAACCGTCACTTAGATAAACCATTGCTGCGTGTCCTGCTACCATAATGATGGAAGAAAAACACATCCAAAGTGTTGTGGATGGGAAAAGTTTTCTTTGATGGGAAATGATAAGCATAAATAAAATGATTGCAGCATCAATGCACCGGATGTCCCAGAAAATAGGAGCATAAGAGGGATAGACAATACGATCAATGATTGTGTATCCCAAGTGTAGGGTTACAGCAATAGGAATGAAAATGTTAAAACGAAAGAAAACGATGTCGCTGATGAATTTATTGTAGCGGGAATTGATTTCTGGTGTGGACTTGACCGGTTCCATGTAGGTATATTTATAGCATAAAAAATATGTTCACGTACAAGAAATCAATAATAAATTAGTTCACTACACAAGCTTCTAAAAGATGTTAAAATATTTAATACGAAAGTTGATATTAATGAGAGGTTTTATGAGTTTTAGTGGAGTTAGTGTTATCATTCCGGCTTATCGAGAACAAGAAAATATTGAGAATGCCATTGATAATGTTGTTGCTGTTGCTGCTCAAGTCGGCATTGACTACGAGATCATTGTTATTAATGATGGGAGCCCTGATCAAACCGGCGAATTTGCCCAGTTAAAGGCCCAGCAAAATACGAATATCCGTGTGGCTACCAATGCAGTCAATCAGGGCTTTGGATATTCTTTTAGGCGTGGAGTTAAAATGGCATCAAAGGAATATGTCTCAGTATTTCCTGGCGATAATGATATGTCTAGTCAATCTTTAAAAGATTTGATTGCAGCCAGGAGCGGAGCAGATATTGTTATTACTTATGCGAAAGCAAATTCTCGCCGTTCATTGTTTCGAAGAGTGGTATCTAAATTCTTTGTATTGATCATGAATATTTTATTTGGCCTTCGTTTGGAATATTACAATGGGGCATTTATTTGTAAAACAGAATTATTGCGTTCCATTCCAATTAAATCGACGGGCTTAGCAGCATTAGCCGAATGCATTGTGCGTTTGCTTAAGACAGGGCATTCATGGCGGGCGATTTATTTTGAACATGCTGGCCGTCGGCATGAAAAGTCAAAGGCCTTTAATTGGAAAAGCCTTAAAGCAGTTGCATACACGGTTATGATATTGTTCTGGGATATTCATTTCGCCAATCGTTTTACCAAGCGCGTATGATCACACTGGTCACGGCAGTATGTTTATTTATGATCGTTGTTTTTTGCCATTTATTGTATTGCCGTGCATCTGTGGATAAGCGTTTGCAGGCAAAGGTATTTATTGTCACAGCCTTTGTGTGTTGGGTGATGTGGGCTATTTTTTCTGTACGTTTTAACTTGTTTATCAGTGCCAGCGTTATATATTTCTTATGTATCCCTGTCTATCTGGTGTTTTATGTCAGCACTGTTTTAACAAGCCCGTCGAAGAAAATTCTCTTATCCTTATCTAAAGAAAATATTGTTTCATATGATTCTTTGTTAGAAGTAATACAAAGATCACAGTTTGTTGAGACTCGCCTTCAGGAATTAATGGACAGTGGATGTGTATTTTTAAAAGACGGACGGTATGTTTTAAGTCCTTCAGGAAAAACAATTGCAGAAATATTAAATGTTTATCAAGTCATTTTAGGGCGATCGGTTGGAGGCTAGATGTCGGATGCGTTGGT
>CAZHGK010000124.1:3527-5580 GCA_964532095.1 uncultured Planctomycetales bacterium
GGATCGGGATCATGTCTTTTTTTCTCGTCCATTTTGTTTTGTTTCGATGGATCAAATCTGGCCAGATTTTTCAATCCATTATCATTAATGCTGCCATAGGTTTGTTTGTTGAGATATTTTTCTATTGGGGACGGCTTAGCCTTATGCAAGGATTAGATTGTTTAGTGAGCCTAGGTATAAGCAGCATGATTTATGGTTTGTTTGTCTTTGTTTATATTCTATGTGTGTTTGGCCCGTATGAAACATCGATCCGTTTGCGTTTAGTTCGGGAATTGTCACGTTCTTCCGGTGGATTAACGTCGGAGGAATTAGGCAAGCAGTATAATCCGAGCAAGGTGTTGGATATTCGCTTGATCCGGCTAAAAGGTGCGGGGGATATTATTGAAACGCCGCAGGGGTATCGTCTAGGTCGCAGTCAAAATGCATTTTTTATGATTGATGTTGTTGCGCAATGGATTAGGAAATTTATTCAATGAAAAAGAAATTACAGGCATATTCATGGGGTGGTTTTGAACTAGCTCTTGTTTTTATTTTTGTCGTGGCTTTGGGTTTGCGTTTGTGGCAGATTAATCACCCAGATTTTCTATTTTATGATGAAGGGATGTATTTAGGATATAACCGCAATATATTAGATTTAGTCCAAGCTAATCCTCCTAAAAGTTTATCTGATTTGATGGCTATCTTGGGAATAATGAGCAAGGCAGCCTTAAGTACAGCTAAGTCGTTATGGTTTTTGTTGCTGAATTTGCGGGTTTTTATTACAGCTGCGGATGACTGGGCTTTTGCCCGTATCATTTCTGCCTTAGCTGGAGTAGCGACGGTAGTTTTAACATATTTCTGGGCGAAGAAATATTTTGTCGACCAGAAAATGGCCTTGGCATCTGCAGCATTATTGGCCATTTTGCCCAGCCATATCTTTTATTCCCGTCTAGGGATGCAGGAATCCTTAAGCACATTATTATTTTTAGGGGCAGTGTACTTATTTGTTTTCTCAAAAGGTTTGAGTATAAGGTTTTGGTTATCAGCAGTTTTAATGGCAGCTGTTTATTTTACAAATTACCGCATGATTATCGCTCCTGGTTTTATTGTTTTGTGTGAATGTGTTTTAGCATTGTCGAATCAAAGACAGATCGAATGGCGTCGGCTGTTATGGTTTGTACTAACTTTTTTTAGTATTGTATTTTTAATTGGGGCGCTTTATGGGGGTATTAATATTTATGTGACCTTTGGCTGGATGTTTCATCAAGCAGACCAGGCGCATGATAAGCACCAATGGTTTAATTTTTTATCCTACCCGTATGATTTAATCACCTTGGACCATATTGTCATTGCCGTATTATTTTTTGGCACACTGTTTTCTTTGTGGAAAAAGGAATATCGTTATATTTTGCCGTTTGTTTTAACAGCAGCTCAAATGTTTTTATTTTCCTTTGCTGCTGAAAAAGGGGCGCGGTATCTCTGTGTGGTTTTACCATTCCTTAGTATCGCCTGTGTAGCGACAGCGTTTCAGTGGTATGCAAAGGCAGATGCTCGTCGCAGATGGTGGCTCTTGGTTTTAGGGGTGTGGGCTGTTGCCTCAATGATTTCTACGGATATTAATCTTGCGCGTAGCAATACTGATTATGAGCCAGCGGTTAAATTTATGCAACAGACAGATCCTCAGGCTGGGGTGGTTGCCACCCAGGCGCAGGTGATGGCTCTTTTTATGAAGCCAGGGGCGGTTGTTGAATTTCCAAAGGAACCTGGCGCGTTGATGGAATTATATAAGCAAGGCTTTCGGTGGTTGGTGATTGACCAGCAAGCCTATGTTTCCTGGACGGCGTCAGAAGCGCGGTTTAATCCTCCGTTATTAAATTTTATGCAATTGATACTTGATCATGCCAAGCCGGTTAAGGTTTTTGATCATTTAAGCCAGGCAGTATTAACACGATTTGTGATGGACCATAATGAGCAATTAGATAATTCTTTGCGTTTCTTGTCCGCCGCAGATAAGCATTATGGGCGATTATATATTTACCGTATTGAAGATGTATTTAAAGTTTATGGTCAATTC
>CAZHGK010000125.1:0-1086 GCA_964532095.1 uncultured Planctomycetales bacterium
CTGGACCCCCGACAAAAACATTCGGGGGTGACAAAATAATTAAGCCGACTGTGTACGTTGGGCTAATATGTTCAACGACATTTTGATATTTAGATTATCATCGATCAATTTTTTGATTTCAACGATCTGACTGATAATCCCTTGCAACTGCATCACAGGCTTTCTCGCCATTTGCTGGGCAGCATTTAATAAATCAGGATTGGCAAGTTCCAGCTGTCCTCCCCCAGATTTAATAATCACCACATCCCGCATAAACCCTAAACACAAACGCATCGCATTCGCCGCTACTTCTTTATCTGCTGCTAATTCCTTAAGTAACGCATCATCAGGCTGCCTTAAAATCAAGGAGGTGATGATGGTATTTTTATTTTTAATCACATCCTGTTTAACCAGGGCACGGGCGCGGCCTAAACAGCCCTGGGCATAATACGCCGCTGTTCGGGCGCATTCACTATCCACCCCTTCGCTACTTAATGTGCGCGCTAATTGTTCAAGGGGCATGCCAAAAAACGGCACCTGATGGCAACGCGACTTAATGGTATCTAATAATGCTTCTGGCACAGACGTTGTTAAAATCATCAGCGTGTTTTTAGCTGGTTCTTCAAGCGTTTTGAGCAAGGCATTTGATGCTTCCGTCGTCATTGTTTCAATTTGACGCAAGATAAACACCTTGGTATTGGCTTCAAATGCTTTAAGGCCCACCCGTGACAACATCTGGCGGATATCATCAATCTTAATGCCCTCGCCATCATCCTTCCCTAAAATATAAATGTCCGGATGGTTGCCGTGTTCAATCTTACGGCAACTTGCACACATGCGGCATGGCGCAGTTTCAGGCCGTTCGCAATTAACCAACTGGGCCACTGCCAGTGCTGTTTGCGTTTTCCCCGCCTGACCCGGGCCAACAAATAAATACGCATGCCCTAAACGCCCAACACTTCTTAGACGTTTGAATCGTTCTAAAATTTGTTCGTTAACGCCGGTGTAATCCATCGATTATGTGATCAATGTAGGGCTTTACACGGTCAAACACGTCTTCTTTGTTTCCTTCGACGGGAATGACCTTGATGCGGCCTTTGTCCGCCT
>CAZHGK010000125.1:1130-5513 GCA_964532095.1 uncultured Planctomycetales bacterium
AAATAGCCTTGCCGGACACGGTTATGATAATCCAAAGAACGCAATTCAATACGGTCCTTGGTTGGATTGGTGCGCCGCAACCCCACTTCAGGTTCAATATCAAATAATAATGTTAGATCAGGGCTTACCCCTTGTGTTGCAAATTCCCCAATCGATTTAATAATATCCACATCTACGCCATTGCCGTATCCTTGATAGGCAATGGTGGAATCTAAAAACCGGTCGCAGATGACGATATTGCCTGCATGCAATGTTGGCAATAACACCTCTTTGATCATTTGGGCCCGGGCCGCCATATATAGAAGCGTTTCACATTCATCGCCCATGCGGTCATTATCGACATCCAGCAATAGACGGCGAATATCCTCGGAAATCTTAACCCCACCCGGTTCGCGCAAAAGGACCACAGGCAATTGGCGGTTCTTTAAATACTCGACGACTAAAGCCGCTTGGGTACTTTTTCCTGAACCTTCAGAACCTTCAAATGTAATGAACTTTCCTTTCACAACCATCTCCATGTCTGACCATTCTTGCCGTCTTCAACTGCAATGCCTTTTTCTTTTAATGCAGAACGCAATTCATCGGAGCGTTTAAAATTCTTAGCGGCACGCGCGGCTACACGTTCCTCTAATAATGCTTTTAAATCTGCACTTAGTTCCTTGCTTTGCTCTTTTAAGAATAAGCCAAAAATATTACGGCCAAAATTCTCCAAGGTATCTACCGCATGATAAATCACGCCTAAATAGCTACTGTCGTCGCTATTTTTATCAATATAGGTATTGGTATCATTGATCAAATTAAAGAGCGCAGCCAAGGCTTTGGGTGTATTAAAATCATCATCCATCGCCGCAATGAATTCATTCCGATATTTGGTAATAAACCCTGCCTGGATCGGCTCAATGTCCTTATTTCTTAACACTTGGACAGCGCGATAAAAAAGCACATCAAATTTGGCCAAGGCCTTACGGGCTTCGAGCATTTTTTCTTCATTAAAATCAATGGCGCTGGAATAATGCGAAAACAAAAAGAACATCTTTACTTCATCAACGGTGAATTTAGATAAAGCCTCCCCTATAGTAATAAAATTACCCAGGGATTTAGACATTTTCTGGCCATTGATGGTGAGCAATCCGTGATGGATCCAATATTTGGCAAATAATTTACCTGTTAGAGCTTCGCTTTGTGCTACCTCATTTTCATGATGTGGAAAAATCAAGTCACGTCCACCGGCGTGAATGTCTAGGGTTTGGGTTGCACAGTACTTCATGCTCATGCAGGAACATTCAATATGCCAGCCAGGACGACCTTTACCCCACGGGCTATCCCAGAAAGGTTCCCCTTCTTTCGCAGATTTCCATAAGGCAAAATCTAACGGGTCTTTCTTATCGGAATCCTTTTCAATGCGTACGGCTTCCATCATCTTATCAATACTTTGACCGGACAATTTGCCATACTCTTTAAAGGAACGCACATTAAAATATACGTCACCCTTAGCAGCATAGGCAAAACCTTTAGCAATCAAACCTTCAATATGGGCAATCATCTCCGGAATATTTTCCGTAGCTTTTGGCTCCACATCGCCGGGTTCAACACCTAAGGCCTTCATATCGTCGTAATACAGACGGATTTGCTCTTCGCTGACATCAGAAGCCGTGCGTTTTGTTTCAATGGCCTTATGGATGATCTTGTCGTCCACATCTGTGATATTGCGGACGAATTTCACGTCATAACCGCGAGATTTCAAATAGCGACGGATGACATCAAACACATACAAACTACGGCCATGGCCAATATGACAGCGATCATAGACAGTAACCCCACAGGTATACATCTTGACGGTCTTGCCATTTAAAGGAATAAACTCTTCTTTTTTCTTGGTTAATGAATTGTAAATAAGCATAACGACTTTCTATATCACAAAATCGGCGTCTGTTTCACCCTTGGGTGCTTGGCAGCCGGTTTTTTGTTCCAATGTTTTAATACGTCCCAATAATTTTGTCATGTTTTCCATAACCGGGTCATTGACATGGGCATGGTCGAGCAAGCTATCAATCTTTTGACCTTCCTGCTTGGTAATGCGCCCTGGAATACCGACGACAGTTGAATTAGGCGGCACATTCTTAATCACCACTGCATTGGCCCCTATATAAGAATTGTCTCCAATCGTGATATTTCCTAAAATCTTGGCCCCTGTTCCTACAACCACACTATTGCCAATGGTGGGATGACGTTTACCTGTTTCCTTGCCTGTGCCCCCTAAGGTCACACCTTGATATAACAAGACATTGTCACCAACAATGGCCGTTTCACCGACAACAACACCCATGCCATGATCAATAAAGAAATTCTTGCCGATTTGGGCACCAGGGTGGATTTCAATGCCCGTCCAGAATCGCGCCAATTGGGATAACCACCGTGGAATAATAGGCAGCTTCCATTCCCATAATTTGTGGCTGATGCGGTACATCACAAGGGCGTGCAGACCAGGATAAAGCAGCAGCACTTCCAATGCGCTTTTTGCCGCCGGATCACGGTCTTTGACCGCCTTGATCTCGTCGGAAAACAAAATATACACCGCCATAAAAATAACAATGACTGTTAAAAGAAAAACCATAATCTTATCCCTTTGTTAATAAGGCCACCGCATATGCAGCGATGCCTTCCTTGTTTCCAATAAATCCTAAACCTTCATTCGTTCCGGCTTTGACATTCACCTGATCTTCTACAATTTTTAAAACAGCTGCGATATTTTGACGCATCTGTGATTTATATGCTTTTAGCTTAGGCTCCTCTGCAATGATGGATATATCCACATTGCCAATTCCCCAGCCTTTAGATTTAATTGTTTCATAAACACGCTTTAATAATTCCATACTCGATATATTCTTGTACTGCGCATCGGTATTTGGAAAATGTCCGCCGATATCTCCTAAACCCACTGCACCTAATAAGGCATCACACACCGCATGTAACACAACATCTGCATCTGAGTGGCCGTCGAGGCCATGGGTGTGTGGCACATCAACGCCACCCAAGATTAACTTACGGCCTTTGACTAATCGATGAACATCATGACCAAAACCAATACGAAAACTCATTTTATTATCTCATTCTCAAATTCTTAGCAGATACACTCATAACTTTACCTTGCTTCCAAATAGCCAATGGCTGACCATTTTTCTTATGCTCCAAAACAACACCTTTAACAGCCTCTCGCATGGCTTTTTCTGCTTTCTTATCTAATTCAGATTGTTTCTTAATCATATATACGCTCCCTAAAAATATTTATTTAAAGGAATATTAGTACCCATTTTGTCACCCTCACCACGACGGATAAGCTTAGGAACAATACCTTCATTATTAATAATTAACCAATAATCAGCCAGAGGCTTATACAAATGCACAAAATTATCAAAACTTTTAGCAAAACGACGTTTCACGTCTTTTGCTGGAACATTATGTCCACCTTTAACTACCCTTTCTTTGATACGAGCTAACGATAATTCCACTTTAGGAACCCAAAGATAAAAAATATGAATAACATATCCTTTAGATTTCAATTTCTTTAAAAAAGAAACATATGCTGTCCCCGAAAGCGTTGATTCAAATGCAAAATCACTTCTTTGCTCAGCTAAATAATGAATTTGTTCCAACACGATCCGTCCAGCTTTAATAGCTGCAGACTCAGGAGAAAATGGCGCTAACCCTTGGGCAATTAAATCCGCATTCACAAAATTCTTACATTTAGCATAAAAAGGTAGAAACTCCCGCGCAAAAGTTGTTTTACCCGCCCCATTAGGGCCTGCGATAATATAAACATTGGGCTTTGCTTTACTCATGCTTAACTCATTATGACCTGTGCTATTTTTAAATCTTCCGGTGTGGTGATTTTGATATTGCGATAATCTCCCATCACCACCTTCACCTTAATTCCTAAAGCTTCGACCATCATGGCATCATCTGTATAAATTAGGGACGTCCCTAATTTTGCATGCGCTTTTACTAACACATCTTTATGAAAGCCCTGTGGCGTTTGTGCCTCCCACAATAAATCACGCTCGGGAGTATCTTCAATCACCAATGTCTTACGATTAACCTTCTTAACCGTTGATTTAAACGGTGTTGCTGCAATTGCCGCTTTATTATTTCTTAAGCTCGTCAGTAAACGATCAATAATACCTGCATCTACAAAGGGGCGTGCTGCATCATGCACCAACACAATATCCACATCTGGATTGATCACCGCTAATCCACATTTAACTGAATCTGACCGCAATTTCCCGCCGGAAATAACCGCATGCACCTTTTTAAAAGAATGAGCCAGCTTGCCAAACTCTGCCAAATTTTCTTTAACACCAACTAAAACAATATCGTTAATGAGCC
>CAZHGK010000126.1:0-5358 GCA_964532095.1 uncultured Planctomycetales bacterium
AACTGGAATTGTCTGTGCGTTCTTCTAACTGCTTGAAAGATGCAAATATCAAAACGATTGGCGATTTAGTCCGTCGCCCGGAAAGCGAATTATTGGAATTCCGTAATTTTGGTAAAAAGTCCTTAACTGAAATCCATGACATCTTAAAAGCCATGGGATTGTCGTTAGGCATGAAGGTTGACACTAAGAAATTAAAAACAAAGTAATTGGCCGTATAAGGGAGTTGTTATGCGACACGGTAAGTCAGGAAATCGTTTAAGCCGCAATAAAAGTTTGCGCAAAGCTACCATCCGGGATTTGGCCAGGGCCACATTAGTACAAGAACGTATTTGTACGACGCGTGCGAAAGCCAAAGAAGCCCGTAAGATGATTGAAAAGTTAATCACCTTAGGTAAGAAAGATACATTAATTGCTCGTCGTCGGGCATTTGCCATTTTGTGTGACCATGGCTTGGTATCTCAATTATTTAAAGATACGGCCCCGCGTTTTAAAAGCCGTGCAGGTGGTTATACACGTATTATTCCATACACAAAACGCGCTGGCGATAATGCTGAGTTAGCGTTTTTGGAATTGACTGAAAAAAGCCGTAACATCATTAGCTTTGCTAAGAAAGCAAAGGAAGAAAAAGCTGTAGAAGACGCTGAAGTAAAGGTTGCTGAAAAAGCAACGACTGCTGGCGAACATTCCAAAGCTGAAGTCAAAGGCAAGACGCAATCTGTCAAGCCTAAGGGTGTTAAGAAACTCTTCCAACGTAAAACTGGCGGAGAATAAACTTACAAAAACCCTAAACGCTTGAAACTACGATTCTATGGTTTTTTATAACTATAGGTTTTAGTTTGGGTGTTTAGGGTTTTTTATTTTATTGGAGAATATATGCTGATTGTTAATCGTCGTATCAAAGAAATTGTCGGTTCAACAACACTTGCCATCACAGCCCGTGCCAAGGAGCTGGCTTCTCAAGGACATGATGTGGTCAATTTTGGTGCAGGAGAGCCTGATTTTGATACGCCAGATTATATTAAAGCTGCTGCCAATGAAGCTATTGCCAAGGGGATGACTAAATACACTCCGTCGATCGGGACCCAAGAATTACGCGAAGCCATTGCTCGAAAATTATTAAGGGACAATCAATTAACCTATAAGCCCAATCAAATCGTGGTCTCTTGCGGGGCTAAACATTCCTTATTTAATATTATCCAGGTATTGGTTGATGATGGTGATGAGGTGATTTTCCAAGCTCCGTATTGGGTGAGCTATCCGGAAATGGTCAAGGCAGCAGGTGGACGGTCTGTAATTATCCCGACGACAAAGGCCACGAATTATAAAATTACACCCGCATTATTAAGCCAGCATTTATCTGTTAAGACAAAGGTTCTGATTTTAAATTCCCCTTCAAATCCGACGGGGGTGATGTACACCAAAAAAGAATTGGCAGATTTGGCTGCCATTTGTGTGGCAAACAAGATTTATGTGATTAGTGATGAAATTTACGAAAAGTTGATTTATGATACAGATGCATATACGTCGATCGCTTCATTAGGTCGTGATATTTATGATTTGACTATAACGGTTAATGGGGTATCTAAAGCTTACGCCATGACCGGTTGGCGTATTGGGTATGCGGCAGGTCCTGTAGAAATTATGGAGTATATCAAAAAGTTTCAGGACCATTCCACATCTAATCCAGCGTCGATTAGCCAAGCTGCTGCCGTGGCTGCGATGGATGCACCCGATGCCACGATTGCTGCCATGTGCAAGGTATTCAAGGGCCGTCGTGACCTGATGCTTAAATGTTTAGATGCGATTCCTAATATCAGTTATATCCGTCCCGATGGGGCGTTTTATGTTTTTTGTGATGTGTCTAAAGTAGGGGATAGTGCTACGATGGCACAGAAAATGTTAGATGATGTAAAAGTAGCTGTTATCCCTGGAGATAGTTTTGGTGCTAAAGATTTTATCCGTTTGAGTTTTGCTACATCAGAAGAACGGATCCAAGAAGGTATTCGCCGTATTGGCCAATGGATCCAGAACCATTAAGGGTTAATGGAAAAATCATCGACGCTGCGTGAATTATTATTGTTGTCCATCCAGGAAAATGCTTCCGATTTGCATTTGACGGAAGATACCCCGCCATTATTGCGTGTGGATGGCCGGTTAGCCCAACTTAACCGACCTCCGTTAAGCCGCCAAGAATTACAAGACATGATTTTCAGCATTTTAGCTGAAGCCCAACGCGCCCAATTTGAAAAGGAAAAAGAACTCGATTTTTCTTTAGCGATGACAGGCTTAGACCGTTTTCGTGTTAACGTGCACATGCAGCGCGGCAGTGTCGAAGCTGCGTTCCGTCGGGTTTCTTTGTTTATTCCTACGATTGAAGAATTGCAATTGCCGTCGATCGTAGGGGATTTGGCGCGCAAGCAAAGCGGGCTGGTATTAATCACAGGGGCTACAGGGACGGGAAAGACAACAACCCTGGCCGCCATGATGAATTTAATCAATACCGAACGCAGTAGCGTCATCATCAGCATTGAAGACCCTATTGAATATATCCACACTAATAAGAAATCGATTATCAAACAGCGTGAAGTTTACCGTGATACGAATTCTTTTGCCGAAGCCTTACGCCGTTGCTTGCGTCAGGACCCGGATGTTATTGTCGTCGGGGAAATGCGTGATTTGGAAACAATTTCAACTGCATTAACAGCTGCAGAAACAGGGCACTTGGTGCTTGGAACATTGCACACGCCGAATGCGCCGCAAACCATTGAACGTATCATCGACGTATTTCCGCCATACCAGCAACAGCAGGTGCGTTTGCAGCTGGCTAATGCCTTGCAAGGTGTATTATCCCAGCAATTAGTGCCGCGCGCTGCAGGGCGTGGGCGCATCATGGTGCCTGAGGTGATGATGGCAACGCCTGGGATTCGTAATATGATCCGTGAGCAGGCCGTTGAGCAATTAAGGACAGCGATTCAAACAGGGGCCCAGTACGGTATGCGCACCATGGATAAATCTTTAAAAGAATTGTATGAAAAAGGAATTATTACTTATGACACCGCGATCTCAGCGGCGCATAATTTAGATGAGCTCAAGAGTTTGATGATTAAAAAGTAACTCGAAAGGGAATAATATGGCACATAATGTAACGCTTTTACCTGGGGATGGGATTGGTCCTGAAGTTGCTGGGGCAATGAAAATGTGTGTGGATGCCACAGGTGTTAAAATAAATTGGGAAACCCATGAGGTTGGCGAAATTTCCATTGCCAAGCATGGCAAGCCATTAACCGACGAGGTTTTAGAATCTATCCGTCGTAATAAGACGGCGATCAAGGGTCCAATCTCAACACCAATTGGTAAAGGCTTTCGTTCAGTGAACGTGCAATTGCGTCAGGCCTTAGATTTGTATGCTTGTGTTCGTCCTTGTTTTTATTATGAAGGGACAAAGACCCCGATTAAGAATGTGAATCTGGTGATCTTCCGTGAAAATACCGAAGATCTTTATATGGGTGTGGAATTTGATAAAGATACGCCGGAATGCGAAGCAGTGCGTGAGAAAATTAATAGCCTTTCTGCTAAAAAAATCCGGGAGCATTCGGCGATTTCAATTAAACCTATTTCTGCGGAAGCATCCAAGCGCATTGTGCGTGCCGCATTTGAGTATGCAGTCAAGAATGGCCGTAAGAAAGTGACAGCTGTTCATAAAGCGAATATTATGAAATTCTCCGACGGGCTTTTTTTGAAATCTGCCCAGGAAGTTGCGGAAGAATATAAGGGTAGGGTTGAGTTTAACGATTGCATCGTTGATAATATGTGCATGCAGTTAGTTCAATATACACATTTATACGATATGCTGGTTTTGCCTAATTTGTATGGGGATATTGTTTCTGATTTATGTGCTGGTTTAGTGGGGGGGTTAGGGATTGCAGCAGGGGCTAATTATGGCGATGAAATTGCCTTGTTTGAGCCTGTGCATGGGTCTGCTCCTAAATATGCCGGTCAAAATAAGGTTAATCCAACAGCTACTATTCTTTCTAGTGTGCTCATGCTTAAGCATTTAAAGGAAACAGATGCAGCAACCCGCTTGGAAAATGCGGTGCGCGCAGTTTTAAAAGAAGGCAAGCAGGTAACCTACGACTTAAAGGATGATCGCAACGATCCGACCGCAGTAGGGACTATGCAAATGGCTGAGGCAATTTGTCGTAAACTGTAGTAAATTTTTTATTAAAGCCCATAACCTATTTATTATCAACAGGTTATGGGCTTTGCTATTTGCCTGCTTGACTTGACAACCCTGTCATATATGTTATTCTTTCCAAGTTATGACTTTTCGCCGCCTCATATCACTAGGTATTCTAATTGCATTTATATGCACTGCAATTATTCCACCCCAACGTGTCTATGCAGAAAACGTAGGTTCGCCATTATTTTTGCCGCAGCCAGGCAGTATGGTGGATTTAAGTCCTTCTTTTGCCCCTGTTTTAATTAAAGGTTTAAAAGTCCATCCGGAAAATCCATTATTGTTCGATTTTATTCTTGATACTGGTGCCGGGACAGTTACCGATTTTGATCAACCAGAAAAATCTGAATTAGATTTCCATACAAAATCGGTGACTGTCCCTAATTTTTCTAAACAACAAATCAAACAACAAGCAACCAAACTCATCAAATACTTCCTCGCTTCTTTGACCATCCCTGAAGATGATTTATGGGTGAATCTTTCGCCTTATGAAAAAGACCGTATGATTCCGCAAGAATTAGGGCAGACGGAATTAGGCCGGGATATGTTAGCCCAGGATTATGTGCTTAAGCAATTGACTGCTTCTTTGATTTATCCTGAAAAAGATTTAGGGCGTGAGTTCTGGAAGAAGATTTATTCAAAAGCCCAAGAGAAATATGGTACCAGTGAAATTCCCGTGAATACGTTTAATAAGGTATGGATTTTGCCAGACAAGGCAGGGGTATTTGTATCTAACAATACGGCTTATATTGTAGAAGCACATTTAAAAATTATGTTGGAGGAAGATTACGAAGCATTCCGAAGGAATGCGGAGTCCCGAGATTCTGCAGAGCATTTACATGATCGAGGGATGAAGCCCCTCGTTTCAGCAAATAAAAAAACAGAAACTCGGGACAGTTTCAAGAACATTATGCGTGATGTTGTCATACCAGTTCTTGAAACTGAAATCAACGAAGGCAAGAATTTTGCACCCTTACGTCAGATGTTTAATTCCTTGATTTTAGCGTCGTGGTATAAGAAGAATTTAAAACAAGCCTTCTTAAATCAGGTTTATTCTGATAAATCAAAAGTCTACGGCATGAAGGCCCAAGATGCGACAAATAAAGATGTAATCTATCAAC
>CAZHGK010000127.1:0-5345 GCA_964532095.1 uncultured Planctomycetales bacterium
CCGATCAATATCCAATACTTCCCCGCCTTTTAAAGCTTTACCAATCTTTAAAGCAAACCAGTCTGTTAACTTTAAACTTAAATGCTCTGGCTCGACGGATAATTTATCCGCACCAATGATCTGCAAAACACTCGACATAATAATTGCCCCACCAAAAATCCAACCGCCAGCATACGGGTACACATAATGCGGCAAACGATCAAATTCATCTTCTATTTCTCCGACGAGCTCTTCGATAATATCTTCCAAGGTCACCATACCCACAATCTTCCCTTGGGGCGAACTGACAAGGGCAATGTGCAAGCGCCCGGAAATCATTTGCTCTAATACCAGAGAAATAACCTCCTTGGTAATAAATGTCTGGATCGGGCGCACAATGCCTTTGATGCTTGGGTCCGACGGGTTTAATTTAAGTGCCGCCATAATATCCTTAAAATTCACATACCCCTGTATGGTTTGCGGGTCTCCCGCAACTGCGCAGACCGGAAACCTGGTGTGCATATCATTATGAGCCTGGATTAATGATTGGCTTAACGAGGCATTTAAATCAATCATGCAGATATCCTGGATAGGAATCATGCATTCTTTAATTTGACGGGCAGATAGCTGCGCTGCCGACATAACGATCTTTTCTTCACGGGCACCCAATAAGCGGGATGTGCGCGCTAATGCAACCGCAGCATGAAGCTCATGAATACCGCTGGTCTCGTTCGAATGTTTGGGCGGATATTTCTTATTTAATAATTTAATTACCCAACGGACAAAGGATTCCAAGACACTAACTAAAGGATAAATAACATTAGAAATAACCTTCATTGCTGGCGACAAAGCCAAACTGATAAAAGCCGCATGCTCAATCGCATAGGTTTTAGGAATGAGCTCTGCAAAAACGCTGGTCACCAAACTCAACGGAATAATAATGAAGGTAAATGCCAAAAGGTCTGCAATGGCATTGGATAAACCAAAATGGGATTCTAAGTATGGGGAAAGTTCTTTTTCCGCCCCTGCCCCGCCGATGGCAGCAGCAATGGCCATCACAAACACAATGCCCAATTGGATAACAGCCAAGCTGCGCTCCATTCGCTCTTTCATATAAAGAGCTTCCGGAGCACCTGGACGTTTCAAATTGATCAAGGCGGTTAAACGGACTTTGGAAATCGACGCCAATGCCATTTCATAGGCAGCAAAAACAGCATTAATCGCCAACATCAAAACAATAATAATAAATTCAAAACCAAAATGCATAGAAGTGATTTTACCACAAAGCAAATAAAAACCTTTATTTATTCTTAATTTTGTGTACACTATCGGCATGACAAATACAGAAAACAGCTTCTACGGCCTGGGGATTGCCCCTGGCATCTTGCAAACACTTGACCGGCTTCGCTTCACAGTTCCAACACCTATCCAACAACAAGCCATTCCAATTGCCGTTAATGGCAAGGATATTATTGGGATTGCCCAAACTGGTACTGGAAAAACCCTGGCTTTTGGCGTCCCCATGATCCAGGGCTTAAGCCACACCAAGGGTAAGGGCTTGGTTATTGTTCCCACACGGGAATTGGCCATTCAGGTCAATGAAACCTTAGCTAAATTAGCCACCCCCTTAAAGATGAAAACCGTGGTCCTCATTGGCGGAGAATCCATGGGCCGTCAATTATCTGGCCTTAAGGCTAATCCACGCATTGTGATTGCCACTCCTGGTCGATTGCTCGACCATATGACCCAGCATACCGTTAAACTTAACGATGTAGCCATCTTGGTTCTCGACGAAGCTGACCGTATGTTTGACATGGGATTTGCCCCGCAAATTGAAAAAGTGATGAAGACAATCCCTAAAGAACGCCAAACCATGATTTTCTCGGCAACCATGCCTCCTCATATCGTCGGTTTAGCCACCCAACATATGAACATGCCCGTGCGCGCAGAAATTGCCCCTGCTGGTACTGCTTCTGAACTGATTTCCCAAGAACTTTTTGTGGTCAATAAAGACCTTAAAGGCCGTTTAGTCGGAGAATTGCTTAAACAATATAGTGGTTCTGTGTTGATGTTTGTACGCACCAAAATCGGGGCCCGCAAAATTGCCCATTTACTTAAGACCATGAATTTCAATGCTGCGGAAATCCATTCCGACCGTAATTTAGCTCAACGCAAAGAAGCCTTAGCTGGATTTAAATCAGGTAAGTACCGCGTGTTGGTAGCGACTGATATTGCTGCTCGTGGGATTGATGTTAAAGGAATTGAGTTGGTGATTAATTACGATTTGCCAGATGATCCGGAAAATTATGTACACCGCATTGGACGCGCTGGCCGTGCAGGACACAAAGGCCATGCGATTTCCTTAGCTACTCCAGACCAAAAAGGTGATATTGCCAATATTGAACGGATGTTGCGTAAATCCATTCCCCTGTCCCAGCATCCTGATGTTCCGACGGAGAAGTTTTCCGCTCCAGCCAAAACAGGTGCAGGAAACCGGCATTTTTCCAGCCGCGCCCGCCCCAGATTTAGACGGCGGTAATCGTTTTAGGATCTTTAAGCCCTACCAGCGACCAGATATTCACATCGGTAATTTTATAAATCATTGGGGTCAAGAAATTGATCCCATTCCTTTTATATTGCTGCATCTTGGCAGGACTGACATCCATTTGGACACCCTGGCCGTCCTTACTGGTTTTCCACTGCATGCCCGTCGAGGTCTTTAAATCTATCCCCCCATAATTTGCACCCATTGCCGGGCTAGATGCGGATACTCGCTTCTTATGCGCTGCCCCACCAAATTTTAATTGTCGTGCAGCTGCTTTACGTATATCCTGGGGAACACTGGGATTCGTTGATAGATTTAACAGCGCAACCGGATTTCCTGCATTTTTTGCTTTTTCATATAATTTCTCAGCTTCTTTTTCAGATATTGCCGTATGAGCTGTCACACTTTCCCATAGCAACGGATCAGAAGAATTCACCGCCCCCTCAAGATCTGCAATAGGTAATCTAGGGCTAGCCAACCCTTTAGAGACTAAATATCTATACTCCTGATAATTATTCAAAGTACCTATAGCAAATATTCGAGGTGGAATAGCAGATATAATAATTCCCTGAGATTTTAATTCTTTTATATTAAACTTTGTGTCGTAATACGCTAATCTCAGCAAAGCATCTTTAATAATCGCAGACACATCTACCCCGGGAGTATTGGAATCTTTAAGCATTCTTATTTTCTCAGCCAAAGAAGTATTCTTAAGATGGGCAGGCAACGGAGATGCCACATTTTTGACATTATCAATATGATTCCAGGCACATAAGATTCCTGAACCAATCGTGGCCACTAAGCCAATCATGAGTAACCGTTTATGAGAACGCAATTTCTCCGTTAACATGGCATTAGATTCAAGGGTATTCATCTGTTTTATGATATTTACAACACTTTCTAAAGTAGCTAGAACAGCTTGTGGAGCATTTTCCTGGAGTTTTTGTTGACTAAATGGCATAAATAGCTTTAGCACATCAAACAATGCCCGACCTTGTTCCTCTGTGCCTGTTCCCACAACTTGGGCAATTTTCTGCCATTGCGTGCCATATTGTCTTTGCACCTCTATACCGATGCCATCCTTTACTTTCCTAAGAATAATCTTCTGATCCTCAAAAATGGCTTCTTGTGGTATAGAAGCAGTCTGTTCTAATACCTTGTCAATCCCGATAATATGCAAATTCTCAACAGATTTAGTAAAATCAACACCCGAATGATTGAGATTAATATCATCAATAATCTGTTCCCAGGGACGTTTTAGATGTTCCTCGCTATGGCCTTGATAGGTAACACTATATCTCAATTTTCCTCTTGATAGCGGAAGAGTTAATTCTGCAACAGTGACTGGCTGATCTTCTTCCCCTTCAGAACCAGGATCAGTAGTGTAAAAAATTTCTAGCCCATATCCTGGTTCTTTAAATGAGTACCAAACAGATTTCTCGCCAACAACTGAACTAAAAGTATGCAGATTCTTTGGATCAACAATCATCGCTGCGCTATGATCTTGATACCAAAATTTAGCATTCCTACGCGTTTTATAAACAGTACCCTTATCATCTATTAGCTCGCTTAATAGACCTTCAAGCGGAATTTCTGCCAACTTATCGCTAGTAAGAAATGTGACAGTTAAAACATTATTTAAAATAGTAATTTCTTTTATTCTCTTGATTCCTTTAAATTTACCCAAAAGCCGCTCTTTGACCTCCTTAGGAATAATTTTCAATTTTTCTAAATCAAGTTTATGCAAACTAAATTCATCTTGGGCCCAATAAATTTCCAATCCCTGCGTTCTTTGGCCCTTAAATACAATTACAAATTCCTTATCAGCCTGGATCACGTAACCTGTTTCTTCATCTATACCAACAAGAATTGGCCCGTATTTTTCTTTCTGATTTGTAGAATTGCTCTGTTCTTGACGATTGGTAAATATCAGCTCACTTAAACCCTCCCTAATAGAGGAAGTTTTTTGAACGCTAATATTATGATTAATTACAATTGGACCTCCCTCTCTTACCACATCAAACACCATCGCTGCGCTGGATTTACCTAAGATTATCTTAAGACTCTCTCTAATTGCTGAAACTCCCGCGAGCTCGGCAGTAATTTCCTCGCTTCTTTTAACATCTCTCTCGTATAAAGCATCTTCAAGAATTTTATTTTGCTCAATTGTTAACAGACTCCTTCTTAGATCCAGCTGTTCACTTAAATAGGATGCTCTGGCTCTTAAATCTGCATATCTTTCTGCTGCCTCATGATCTTGAGTATTCACCCTTTCCCATTCAGAAAGTAAGCTTCGAACCTCTCCAGCGATCCGATCAACCGTCATCGCTGCGCTTTTATTGAGGGCTTGATCGGGAACAAAATTTGTTCGTAATTGACGCAACTGAGCTGTTGTTGTCACAGCCGCAGCAAGACGATTTGGATCATGGGTAGCTGTAGTCGTTACTTGTAAATTTGACATCCCACCGGAGAAGTATTTGCGGGGAACGGAAGTTGCAGCAGATCCAACATTGGTTGGATCTGCGTCCTTTATATAGTTAAATACACCTTTTTTGTATGCTTTAAGGTATTGGTCATAAATTTGAACATTTGTTGCAGGATTATTTTGATCAATTCCTCTTACAGTAGAACGATCAGCATATGCCTGACTCAATAATGCTTCCTTCAAATTCTTTTTGTACCAGCTGGCTAAAATAATGGAATTAAACATCTGGCGGAGATTGGCAAAGTTTTTGCCGGTATTGATTTCAGTTTCAAGAGCTGGAATTACAATCTCACGAACAATGTTCTTGAAACTGTCCCGAGTTTCTTGGGCTTTCCC
>CAZHGK010000128.1:0-5311 GCA_964532095.1 uncultured Planctomycetales bacterium
TTGGTTCATCGCCAGGCATGGGAATGGGAAGAGTAAGAATCGTTAGATCATCTTCAGAAATTAAAATAGTTCAGAAGGGAGATGTTTTAGTTACAGAAATGACGACACCAGACTTTGTCCCGGCAATGAAGAAAGCTGCGGCAATTATTACTGATACTGGAGGTATGACATCCCACGCTGCGATAGTTAGTAGAGAATTAGGAGTTCCGTGTGTAGTTGGAACCGGAAATGCAACAAAATTGCTCAAAGATGACATGGATGTCAGCGTTGATGGAAGTCATGGTATAGTTTATGAGGGAATTATTTCCTCGCACGACGTTGTTGCTAAGAAGTCTAGCGAAGAAGTATCTCAAGCAGTTATTTCTGCAGGGAACCAAGTCACTGGAACTAAGATATATGTTAACCTAGCCGATGTGGATCAGGCTGAAAAGATATCCAAGTTACCAGCAGATGGAGTTGGACTACTTCGAGCAGAATTTATGATTGCTGAAATAGGCCAGCACCCAAGAAAGATGCTTGATGAAGGAAGAAGACAGGAATTTGTTGATAAGCTTGCTGACGGGTTGCGAAGGTTTGCTGGGGCATTCTACCCAAGACCAGTAGTGTACCGAGCTACGGACTTTAAGACGAATGAATACCGCAACCTAGAAGGTGGAGATAAGTATGAGCCAAAGGAAGAAAACCCAATGATGGGCTACCGTGGTGCGGCTAGATACATTCGAGAACCAGAGTTATTTAAGATGGAATTAGAGGCAATAAAGAAAGTTAGAGAAGAGTACCACCTAAAGAATCTCTGGTTGATGATACCATTTATCCGAAGAATTGGAGAACTAAGAGCAATCAAAGATACACTTGATGAAGTTGATCTTCATAGAACTCGAGACTTTAAGCTATGGATAATGGTCGAAGTGCCCTCAACAGTTGTTTTGATAGATCAATTCTGTGCCGAAGGGATTGATGGAGTTTCGATTGGAACTAATGATTTGACACAGCTGACTCTTGGTATTGATAGAGACAATGCAACAATGGCACAAGGATTTGATGAACGAAATGAAGCAGTCATCAGATCGCTTAGAAGGATAATAACAGTCTGTGGAAAGTTTGGAGTTACTACCTCACTCTGTGGACAGGCTCCTTCAGTATATCCTGAATTTGCTGAAAAACTGGTTGAATTTGGAATTACTTCAATGTCAGTTAACCCAGATGCAGTTGAAAGAACAAGAAAGATAGTCGCCAGTGCTGAGCAGAAGATAATGCTCAGAAGGCTTGCAGAACTGCAGCAGAGAAATTCTAAGCAGGAAGAAGATATGTATTAATTTTTTATTTATTTTTATTAAATACACCTGGTTTTCTGTGTGAGAAACAATCTCGGCATATATGTTCACTTTTCTTTGGTAATTTTCGACCCTCTTGCAAAAAGTCGGAACGTTTAACCGCAGAAGCAGTGTGACGCGTGAAAACCAGGCGCAAAAATACCCTATTTTAATGGTTGATAATATTTGTGGATGAAAAATCGATCATAACTAGAAATTTTATTTTGAAAATTATTGGACTGTTTGGACAGAGGGGAATTTCGGAATGTATTTTCTAAATAGTGTTATTTATTCTGCATGCGTTGTGGCAGGTATTGTGATCATCGCATCGTTGGCGGCGTTTGCGTTTTCTCGACTTCATTTTCCTGGAAAGAATTTCTTTTTTTATATGTTTATTGCGGCGATGATGATTCCTGTGCCAGGAAGCTTTGTGCCTTTGGTTGCCCTTATGAATAAGTTGCATTTGGTTAATACGCGTATTGGTTATATTTTGTGCATGATTAATGTTGGACTTCCATTGAGTATTCTTTTACTCAAAACTTTTTTTGATAAAATGCCTTCAGATTTGGAAGATGCGGCACGTATTGATGGCTGTTCGAAACTTGGTATTTGGCGGCATGTGGCGTTTCCTTTAGCTAGGCCAGCGATTGCTGTCATCGTCATTTTTAATTTTTTAAATGTCTGGAATGAATATATTTTGGCGATGCTGCTTTTAAATAGTAAAACACTGATGCCATTGCAACGCGGGTTGATGGAGTTTCAAGGGCCGCATAGTGTTGATGATCATCTGGTTATGGCGGGGTTGACTATTGCGGTTGTTCCGATTATGATTGTTTATTTTGTGATGCAGAAGCACATTATTAAAGGGCTTTCCTCTGGGGCTATTGTGGGGTAGAATGCATTTATGAAAATACAATATGATTGTAAAAAAACTCTTCTTGTAATTATTTTGTTGATGGGGTTGCCTTTATTATTGTCTGTGGTTTTTGCACAAGATCATCCCGCCGAGGGGGGGGCATTGTTGGGTGATGCATCGACAATTTTGAATAAAACTCTTGAGGGCAGGGTTGTTTTAGAAAAGTCTATTAGTATTTCCGGCGCATTACCAACGGATCAAAAGAAGATGTCTTCGTCAGATTATGTTAAGAAAGCGTGGGAATTTTCTGGTAAGAATAATTTAGAATCATTATTTGATTTAGTTAATGAATGTTTAAAGAAATATGATGTTGAAGCCAAAATGCAAGAGTCTACTTTGGCTGACTTTCCGATGAGAGGTAAAGAGAATGATTTTTCACAGCTCAATGATGTTGGAACGGTTTTATTTGTTAAGGCGGAAGCTTTAATGAATAATGGCCGGACAGAGGAGGCTGTGGCGCAATTTCAGGATATTATTGAAAATTATCCGTTTGCTCAAGCGTGGGATCCGAGTGTCGGCTCATTTTGGTCGGTTGCTGAAAAAAGTCAAGCCAGCATTAATGTTATGTTGGGGATCGAAGATGAAGATGAAATCAACAAGGATTTGATGGTCTTAAAAACTGTCCCGCCAGTATTTAATCCAGGTTCTGAACAGGTTGTTGATTATCGCAAGTATGGACAATTTGAGGGGGTTGGAACTGCGAATTATCAATTTATTGTTGATAATCCCAGCGCTTTGACAAAAGCGGTGGGTTATGGCATTTATCCCAGCAATACTACCAATATTCTTAGATTGCCGGAATATCGTAAAGCTAAGAACGAAGGACGTTTGGATGGCAGTCATTGGGATTTTCTTAAGACCAGTGATTTTGAAGCGGCCTATTTCAAATGGATTAGTGCTCCGGAGCCGGCGGGGATTCGTTTGTATTATCAGGGACTTATTTTTGAAAGAGCTCAGATGTATTATGAGGCGATTAAAGCTTATCATGCTTTAATTGTTCATTTTCCCAAAACAGTTGCGTGGACGTATTGGCAAACGCCATGGTATCCGGCTCAGGCAGCTATTTCTAAAATTCAACATATTATTCGTATCCACCCGGAATTGAATCTTGCTGCTCAATGGATGAAGATTGAAGTGATTAATGGATTTGATAATGATGTTAGCAATGATGTGGTGATGACTTGGCCAGGAATTATAACGGAGAAAGGACAGGTTGAACACGTTCACGGTAAATTAGGTTTCAGTCAAAAGCCATCCGTTTTAGGTAAGGTGAAATTGACTCGTGGCAAGGGGCGGGTCGTCCTCAAACAATATGAAAACAATCATTGGCGTCTATTTGTTAAGAATAAACCATTCATTATTAAAGGGATAACTTATTCGCCCACCAAAGTTGGGCAAACTCCGGCAAAGTCAACTTTGGTTAGTTGGATGAAAGAAGATAGCAATAACAATGGCATTCTTGACGGACCGTACGAAGCTTGGGTTGATAAAAATCGTAATGATATTCAAGACTCTGATGAACCGGCTGTTGGTGATTTTCGTTTGATGAAAGATATGGGGGTTAATACTTTGCGGGAGTATTATCAACCCTTTAAGCCCCAGAAAGATGTTTTACGTATAATGTATAAAGAGTTTGGTTTTATGGTGATGATGGGTGATTTTATAGGAAAGTATGCTCATGGTTCAGGAGCGACGTGGTTTGAAGGAACTGACTATCATAATCCTGCGCATCGAGAGAATATGATGAATTCTGTTCGGGAAATGGTTATGGAATTTAAAGATGAACCGTATATTCTAATGTGGTCATTGGGCAATGAAAATAATTATGGTGTTGCCAATAATGCGGATAAAGATCCGGTTGCTTATTATCAATTTGTCAATGATGTTGCTCGCATGATTCACGACATTGATCCTGATCATCCGGTTGCAGTCTGTAGTGGGGATGCGCTTTACTTAGATGTTTTTGCTAAATATGCTCCGGACGTGGATATTTTTAGTGCTAATGTTTATCGAGGGGATTATGGTTTTGGCTCTTTTTGGGAACAAGTTGCGGCGGCTTCAGGCAAGCCAGCTTTTATTTCAGAATATGGAGCTCCAGCTTATGCCCGACATTTGACACTCGAAGAGGGGGAGATGGAACAGGCAAATTATCATCGCGGCAATTGGTTAGATATTCAGGCGAATATGGCTGGCCAAGTGGATGGAGCAGGAAATGCTCTCGGTGGAGTTGCTTTTGAATGGTTGGATGAATGGTGGAAGAATTATGAACCTTATCGACATGATAAGAAGTCTGAGGCGGTCGGTCCGTTTATTGGTGGGTATTACTTTGAAGAATGGTTTGGACTTGTTGGTCAAGGTAAGGGGCAGAACAGCCCATTTTTGCGACAACTGCGTAAAGCTTATGATGTGTATAAGGAAATGTGGAATTCTAATCAATAAGGGTAGGGCGACGAGGTTGCGTCATGCTATTTGAATTCTAAAGCAAAAGATGGTAGAATCAGCTTGCTGCACGAGGGTTTGATTTCGTTATTTCTGTGGTAACCATTTTCTTAAAATCTTGCTGACCATGAGGGGAGGTGCACTCGATTAGTTTTTTGCTTGTTGGTTGCACGGAATATATGATGATGCTTGGACGATTAGAACATTTTTGTAAACAGTGCGTAAGTGATGAAATTGAAGGTTGTATTATTCCGAGGGTAAATTAATAAAGTTTAAAGATGCAGAACTTGGGAGGTAATATTTATGATCAAAAGAGCAATTCTTATTTTTAGTATTTTGTGTAGTGCTGTTATTGTGGCACATCCGACGACCGCTAGCGCTTATAATTTTGGTGATATGAAATCCATGACCTTGGTTGGCAAAGCTTGGAATGCTTTAAATCAAAATGATTTGGAAGCGGTTTTGGCGTATACCAACAAGTGTTTGGAGCTTTATACCGAACAAGCGCAAAAAATGCAATCTGGCTTAACAAGTTACGTTAAGGGTACCAATGAAGAAATTCATTCGTATTGGGCTTTGAATGATGTGGCTACGGCGATTTTTATTCAAGGTGAAGCTTATCGTAAGGCTGGCATGAAAGATG
>CAZHGK010000129.1:0-5306 GCA_964532095.1 uncultured Planctomycetales bacterium
AGCAAGGTAAAGAGAAATGGGCAGAGCTTAATAGTAATGTGGATAGCTATGTGTCACATATGAATATTAAGCAAAATGTCGTCGAAAGATTTATTTCACTGTTAGCCATTGATCAACATAAATGGCAGGAATTTATTAAGCAAAGCCTTATCAATCAAGAAATAAAATCGATGTATTTGCCCATTGAGCAGTCAAGGGTGTCCAGGTTGATCAAGCCTTTTTATCAAGCATGGCCTTATATAGCTGGCGTAGGTCAGTCTTCCTTATATATTGTTTTTCCTTTCCTCATTGCCAGTTTAATTATTTTTCCTTCATTTAAAATCATCCTCATTTACCTATTTTTCTGGTTATGGATTAAATCCTGGGCATTTGTTGCAGCATTTGCGTCTTATACATCTTCTTTGATGATGATTATCAATGCGAAAACTTCTGTTTTCCCAATATGGCTTAATCATTCTGAAGCATTTTGTTGGTTAGCTGTCGGATTATGGGTGATTGGTATTGGATTTAGCGGTATCGGATGTTTATATTTGCGTGTTTTATTAATGAATCATTCAATGAAAGGAAAGGCTTATGCGATGGCTTAAATTGTTAGGGGTTATTGTTGTTACTTATTTTATTTTACCAAATGAAGGTTGGGCAACGCCCGTTGATGATGTGAGAACTTTCTCACTGCAAGCAATTGAAATCTGTCAGGGGCCAGTAGCAAAAATTCTAGCAGCTTTTGTTTTATTGGCTGGGATTGCGTCCTTGCTGCGTGGACGTTACAAAATTGCAGTTTCCTGTGGTATTGGTTTTATTTTTTTATTATTTCTACCCATTTTAATCGCCATGGTTGGGGGAACTCATTAATGCGTAACTGTCCTCGCACATTAGATAAGCCTGTTTTACTGTTTGGACTCGAGGTAGAAGATGTGGCCTGTGTGTTTACAATCATCGGTTTAGGGTGTTTGTTTGTGGGGCCATGGATCCCTGGATGTGTGGGGATTGCCCTGTGGATTTTAATGATCCGTTTTAAGAAGGATAAACCTGCGGGATATGTATTGCATTGGCTATACAACTTTGGAATGAAATTACCCGGTTTGATAGAGCCACCCAAAATACGTAAGAGCTATACACCTTGGAAGAAACAATGAAAGCAATGACATCTCATTTTATTGAACGGTGGGCTCATAATGAAACTCTTAATATCCGTTTAGGATTGTGCGTTATTGTTTTGGGAATTATGACACTGGTTTTATCAATAGGGTTGGTGTGTTTAGCATTGCATCCTAAACCGGTGTATTACATAACTGAATCATTACAAACAGGAATAGCTAAACCTAATACTGACACGAAATCGTTGGCCATTGTTTTTGCCAGCGCCTGGATTTTAAATTGGGCCAATTATACGCCCGCAACCATTGAATCCATGTACCAACGCTGCCAAAAATTTATGTCTCCGTCTTTATTAGCGAAGACTCAATCCCGTTTAAACAATGATGTGCAGGAAGTTCTAAAGAATAGCATTTCCTCATTTTTTACACCTTCTGCGGATACCGAAGTTAAGAATACGCCATATGGTTTAAGCATTCTCATTAAAGGAGAAAAAGGGGTTTATTTTGGAAAAGAACAAATGTCCAGACAGACGATCACATATACCTTACTCCTTAAAAAAACAGCAGTGACTGAAGAAAATCCATATGGTTTATATGTGGAATCAATTTCTCAGGAGGAACAAGAATGATTGTTCGTAATATCGCCCTTAATGTTTTATTTTTGTTGGCTTTCTTAAATCTTGGATATGCTCAGGGACAGGCAACACAAATACGTGTCGCAAATGGCAAGGTAACTGAAGTGGCGTTTCCCCAAGCAGTGGCCAAGGTTATTAAGGGAGGAGCTGTCGACTCCTTATTAGTCGAGGTGGTAGATAAATCGGTATATTTATTGCCTAAATCAGACATAAGTGCAGATATTTTTATTACCACGATATCTGGGCAGTCGTATCCGTTGCATCTAGTTGTTGCGGATAAGCAAGATGTCAAGGTGTCCATCGATCAAGAAAATGTGGACCGCATTTCTCAAGGCAGTGTATTTGACAGTATGGGCATAATGAAAGATTTATTACGTGGCCAAATTCCTCAAGGGGCATCAGAAATTCCAGGTAAGGGCCAAGTTCTTCTAGATAACGGAAACATTCAATTGAATGTAAAACAGGTGTACGAGTTTCCTCAAGGCAAAGCGTATATCCTCTATGCGTTAAACCTAAAGAATAACGGTGTGATTGTTCCTGTGCAGTCCATTTCTTTTCCTGGACTTGTAGCTATCGCTTCAGATAGCGATTTTCTTAACCCAAAAGGACAATCAGGAGACCAAACTCAGGTTTATTTAGTTTGTAAGGGGGCGATGTGAACATGGATAAGTTTATTCAATGGACTAAAGAAAAACCAATTATAGCTTATCCAGTTTTAGGTATTGGATGTTTGGTCATGCTTTGTGTGCTTATGAATTTATTATCGCCTGCGCCTAAGAAAATAGATGGAAAGAATAATAATACAAAGAATGAAGCAAGTCTTGTTGAAGAAGGTGTAGATGAACGGGCATATGTCAAAAGATTGGAGAAGCAATATTTTGAATTAGAAGATCGTCTAAAAAATATGGAAAGCAAGATGGATATGATAGGTAAGGCAAATAAGGAATTAAAGAAGTCTCAGAAACTAATCAAAGAAGATATAAATTCTGGGTCCCAACAATGGCGTAAACAAATTGAAGCACAGTTAGATGCCTTAGTCAATCGTGAACCAGGTCAAGAAACAAAAAATGTATCAACGGTTGAATTGGCAGTGGCAGATATTCAACCAATAACTCCCTCTGATGCACAGGACGTGTATTTACCGCTGGGGAGTTTTTGTAAAGGAACATTGTTGACGGGGGTGTATGCCGCTGCAGATGTGAATAATCCTTTACCGGTATTAATCAGTTTAGACGAAGCTTTTTATGGACCAAATAAATCGCGCATTCCACTAAAAAATGCGTTTGTCATGGGAAAAGCGTTCGGAGATTTAGTTTCACAGCGAGCGCTTATCCAAGTCATTGCCATATCTTCTGTCTTGCCAGATGGAACAACGTTTGAACAAGAAGAAAATTTAGGGTATGTGACTGATGAGCTAGGAGAGTTGGGGATTAAGGGGCGGGTTGTGTACAACAGCGGCAGAGAATTAGCCTTGTCATTTATGGGAGGCTTTATGTCTGGGGGGGCGCAGGCGCTTGCAGATAATGATACGGTGACAACCCGTACTCCCGAGGGGTATGTATCTAAAGAAATATCAGGAGATGTGGCGCATCATGCTATTTTTTCTGGTCTCTCCCAAAGTGCCGGTAAATTATCCGATTATTATGCTAAGCAAGCAGAGAATTTAGTGCCGGCAGTTCATATTCAAAATGGAGCTACTGTTTACTTTATTGCTCAAAAAGGAGTAAAAATCCATGGATTATCGCGTTTGTCCGCTAGTGATCATGCTTTTGTTTATTAATTCTAGTGTGTACGCCAAATCATCTAAGGTGCCAGTTTCTAAGAAAACACCGACGATGATGGATGTGTATGTCCAAGGAGCGAAGGATAGCCAAAATGATGTTGCTGTGTATGTTCAAAATAATTTACAGAGCCAGCAAACGTTTGGTTATGTCGAACCTTATATGCCAGTTATGCAAGGACCAGTGGTGCGTAAGGTGTGGGTGCCTGATCAGAAAGCTAAAGATAAGGGAGATGTTTTAATTGCCGGACATTGGGTATATGTCATGGTCGAGGGGCCACGATGGTTTATTGATCATGGGACATCTGATATTGAAGTGCCGGTGATTGTGCCAGCACCACCCGTCGAACAGAAAATTAAAAACAAAGAGGGTGTATGAATATGACTAAAGAGCAATTAAAACCTTTATTTGATGATGGGTCTTCCATGATTGATTTGCTGCCATACATTGAATACGGCCAGGATGGTTTTATTTTATCCGACGGCAGTTTAGGCAAGATTTGGCAAATTAAACCGTGGCAAATTGATGGGCAAAGTGATGAATTTATTGCCGTATGCATTACTCAACTCGAAGGCCTTATTAATCGTTTACCCGAGGGACAAATTGCTTGCCAGTTTATATGCCATGCCCATGGCAATATTAATGAGGCGCTTAATATCTATGTGAAAAATGCTCAGGATACTGATGAGTCAAATATGTTTAGCCAAGCCAGGGCTGATTTTCTTAAAAAACATGCTCAAGGTCTATTTGAGCACAGGGGGAAGCCTTTTTGGCCTAAATCCATTGATGTGTTCTTTACCATTCGTTATTTTCCAGTGTGGAAACATCCAACGGTGCAAAATAAAACCCAGGTATTAAATCATGGGTCTTTAAGTGTTGAGTCTTTCTTAAATGAAGAAATGTCTAATCATCAGGCAGATTTTAAACGCATATGTCAGGTTGTAAACAGCTCTATTCAGTCGTGGGGACTCAAATGTGAAATGATTGATGAGCATCGATTAAGCCAATGGCTATATCAATTCTTTAACCCGCAACGTTCTTTAAAGATCGCTCAAAATTCTTATGATCCGCAGATAGATATTCGAGACCAGATTATATATTCGTCGGTACATATGTTGGCAGACCGTTTAGTAAGTGACGGTTATCAAACAACAATTATTACTTTAAAAGATATGCCTCCGCAAACCAGCGCCGGCATGTTTATGCGTGAATTTTTAGAGGGAACCCCGTTTTCGTTACTGGACGTGCCTGCGGAAACATGTTTTGTAATGAATTTTACAGTACAGCCAGCGGCTGAGGCCTTGTCTCATTTGAATTGGCAGAAAAGTTTTGCATTTATGCATCAGGACAATTGGTTGGGAGATAAATCTGTTGAAGTTGTAGAGCAGAAAAAGGAATTGGATGACACGATTGGACAGCTTTATAAATCCGGTTCAAAAATTGTACATGGCCGATTGCATTGGCTCATTCGAGGGGATGAGGCCACGTGTCAGGAGGGTATTAATACCTTAATGACAGGGTTAAGCCGTTTGAAATGCACAGCCATCAAGGAAGATTTAATAGCAGGCTCATTAGTGTTGACCTGTTTACCTCTCAATTTTGATGCCATGTTTGAACGTTTTATCCGTCGTGCTAGAAGAATGGCGTCGTGGAATGCTGTAGATATGATGCCGATGATGATGGCCTGTCAGGGGACAGCAACTCCAGCGCAGATGTATTTTAACCGCTTGGGACAGCCTGTGTTTGTGGATTTCTTTGATTCCAATACCAATCCGCATGGGGTGGTGGTTGGA
>CAZHGK010000130.1:0-5222 GCA_964532095.1 uncultured Planctomycetales bacterium
ACTAAGGCTGTCAGCCATGCAGTAACTATCCCTGTGATTGCTTCTGGCGGGGCAGGCCAGTTAAAACATTTTTATGATGTTTTAACCCATACCGAGGCAGATGCAGCACTCGCAGCATCGGTATTCCATTTTGGAGAAATCCCAATACCAGAAGTTAAAAAATATCTTAAAGAAAAAAAGGTGAGTGTGCGATGAGCGAAAACAAAGAACTAGAAACAATTCAAATTACCAAAGATAATCTCGAGAAATTGAAATTCACATCCGAAGGTTTAATTCCTGCGATCGCCCAAGATTATAAAAATGGCGAAGTGTTGATGATGGCTTGGATGAATATCGATTCTTTAAAATCCACCATTCTCACAGGTAAGGCCTCGTATTGGTCCCGTTCCCGTAAGTCTTTTTGGGTCAAAGGGGAAACATCAGGCCATGTGCAACATGTGAAAGAAATTTTTTATGATTGCGATTGTGATGTCCTTTTAATTAAGGTTGATCAAATTGGGTCTGCCTGCCACACTATGAAACGCAGCTGTTTTTATAGGAAAATTGTTTAATGAATCATCTGTCTAAAGACGAATTTCTGAAATTAGCTTTAAAGGGCAATCTCGTTCCTGTTTATAAGGAAATCTTAGGGGATTTGTTAACGCCCGTCGCTGCCTACGACCGTTTGGCGCGCCATCAAAAATATGCTTTTTTATTAGAATCCGTTGAGGGTGAAGAGAAATTTGCCCGTTACTCATTTATTGCCCATAAGCCACTTAAGGTAATTAAAACTAAAGGGCAAACATTAGAAATTTTGACGTTTAAAAATGGGAAATACATTAGCGAAAAAAAGAAATTTGAAGGATCGCCTTTAAATATTTTGCGTCAGATGGTTAAAGAATATAAGGCAGTGGAATTGCCGCAATTGCCAAGGTTTTATGGTGGCTTTGTTGGGTTTATGAGTTATGACTGCGTGCGTTTCTTTGAACGCCTGCCTGATACCAATAAGGATGATGCGAATTTACCAGATATGGTGTTTGTGCAAGCCAATGAATTGGTTATTTTTGATCATCGCCATCATACCATTAAAATTGTTTCTTGCGCGCATGTTGATTCATCCACATCTGCAGCTGTTCAAACCAAGATTTACAATCAATCCATCAAAACAATTGATGGGATTATTGCTGATTTAGATAAGGCCCCAGCTTCGGCGCCTGTCCGTATCCACAAGTCTAAAAAGCCATTAAATCTTCGTTCCAACTGTACGTTGGAGCGTTTTAAGCAAATGGTCAAAACCGCTAAAAAGCATATTACAGCAGGTGATATCATCCAAGTGGTGCTTTCCCAGCGTTTCGAAGTGCCTATTTCCGTGCCTGCATTTAATATTTATCGTGCGTTGCGCGCGCTTAATCCGTCACCCTATATGTTTTATCTGCATTTAGATGGCATTCAATTAGTTGGCGCCTCCCCAGAATTATTGGTGCGTTGTGAGCATGGTTTGGTGCAAACACGTCCAATTGCAGGCACGCGTCCACGCGGCAAAGATGATGCTGAAGATGCCAAATTACAGCAAGAGCTCCTCGCTGATCCAAAGGAAAAGGCTGAACACATTATGTTGGTGGATTTAGGCCGTAATGATCTTGGCCGGGTGTGCAAACAGGGCACAGTTAAGATGACGGAGTTTATGGGCATCGAAAAATATTCCCATGTCATGCATATTGTCAGTGATGTGGAAGGTCAATTGCAGCCAGGCAAGGATGCCTTGGATGTTTTGCAAGCGTCTTTTCCAGCTGGAACCGTATCTGGCGCGCCAAAAATTCGGGCCATGGAAATTATTGAGGATTTAGAACCCCAAAAACGCGGTTCTTATGCGGGAGGGGTCGGATACGTCTCGTATTCGAAAAACCTTGATATGTGCATAACTATACGTACAATTATTGTCCGGGAAAACAAGGCCTATGTCCAGGCTGGGGCTGGGATCGTAGCTGACTCAGATCCGGTTAAGGAATATCAGGAAACAGTCAATAAAGCGAAAGCGCAGATTAAAGCAATTGAATTTGCGCATGATGGTTAACAAATGTTAATCATCATCCTGAGCCAACTGGCGAAGGATCTCAATTAAGTAAACACACAACAAAGGGAGTAAAAGAAATGCAAGTAAGAATCAGATTACAAAAGGCCGGTAAAGCCGCCAACAAATCGTACAATTACCGCATCATCGCCATGTCTCGCCAAGAAGGCCGCGATGGTCGCACATTGGACATTTTAGGTTATTATGATCCTTCTAAAAAACCTGCTATGTTCGAAATCAAATCAGACCGTGTCAATGCATGGGTTGCTAAAGGTGCTCAAATGACAGACACCGTGCGCAGCTTACTCAAAAAAGCTAAGTAAACTCAACCTAATGTTGAGTTTATCCTGAGCCAACTAGCGAAGGATCTTATTTCTTTAGAAAGGATATTTCATGCCTCAAGATTCCGGTTTGACACAAGTATTGTTCATGTACATACCCATCATGCTGATTATTTACTTTATGGTGATCCGTCCACAGCGCAAACGCCAAAAAGAAACCCAGCTGATGTTGGCCAATTTAAAGAAAAATGATGAGGTCGTGACCGCAAGTGGTATCCATGGTACGATTGCTATCGTTAAAGACAAGACTGTAGTCTTGCGGGTGGATGAAAATGTCCGCATTGAATTTGACCGTGAAGCAATTACCACCGTCAAAAGCAATACAGTTAAAGCTGAAGTAGTAAAATAGTAGCCCGCCATACAGCATGTCGGGCTAATTAAGCTCGAATAAAAATTGGCTTAGGCTTAATTAGAAAGGGAACTATGTCCGTCAAATTACGCAATAATTTTTTAATCATAGCCGCAGTCATCATCGGTTGTTTGGCTTGCCTTTTTCCGATTAAAAAACGTATCAATTTAGGTCTGGATTTAAAGGGCGGGATGCATTTAATCCTTAAAGTTGATAATGAAGCTTTACCTACAGATCAGGCCAAGAATGATGCCGTGTTGCGTTCTATGGAAGTTATGCGTAATCGTATTGACGGTTTGGGGGTTGGGGAAACAGTGATCCAGCGCCAGGGTGAGAATCAGATTTTAGTGCAATTGCCTGGTGTGACCGACCGTGAACGTGCTATTGAAATGGTCGGACGTGTGGCGCATTTGGAATTTCGTTTGGTTAATGCCGATAGCAATGCCTTTGCCGAAGCCTTAAAAGGAAATGTTCCCGAAGGGTTTGAGGTATTGCCCATGTCTAAAGATGGTGGGGCCCCGATTCTTGTGGCAAAAGAATCAGCCTTAGGTGGCGAAGCAGTTAAAGATGCCCGCGTTGATTTTGATAACCGCTCAGGCATGCAACCAAAAATTTCTTTGTCTTTTAATGACGCAGGAGCAAAAACGTTTGGGGACTTAACCACCAAGCATGTGAATGAACGTTTAGCAATTGTGTTAGATAACAAAGTCTTGTCTGCTCCTAATGTCCGTGAACCGATTTTAACTGGGACTGCAGAAATTACTGGCGATTTTACTTTTGAAGAAGCGAATCTTTTGTCGTTAGCGTTGCGTAGTGGGGCTTTACCTGTGCCCATGCATGTGGAAGAAGAGCGTACCGTTGGGCCTTTATTAGGGAAAGATTCCATCGAAGCAGGGATTAAAGCCACAGCCATTGGCGGGCTTTTAGTTGTCCTTTTCATGGTGGTTTATTATTTAATCGGCGGGGTGGTTGCTTCCTTAGCCTTAGGTGTTAACTTGCTGGTGATCCTGGGCGGCATGGGGCTTATTAATATTTTAATGCCTGATTCGCAAGTAACCTTGACCTTGCCTGGTATTGCCGGGATTATTTTGACGCTGGGGATGGCGGTCGATGCCAACGTTTTAATTAATGAACGTATCCGAGAAGAATTAGATAATGGTCGTCCATTAAGTGCTGCGATCAATACGGGGTATAACCGTGCCTGGTCTGCAATTTTAGATTCGCACGTCACCTCATTAATTGCCGGGTTTTTATTATTCCAATTTGGGTCTGGCCCAATTAGAGGTTTTGCCGTTACCTTAACCACAGGGTTGTTGGCTAGTTTGTTTACCTCTATTTATATCACCCGTGCCTTATTTACCTGGTTGGTGGATGTGCGTGGGGTTAAGTCCTTGCCGATGATGCATGTATTTACCAAGCCTAATTTTAATTTCCTCGGCGCTAAATATGTGTGTTTTGCCTTATCTGTTGTCTTGTTAGGTTGGGGGATGACAAATTTTGTACATAAAAAAGATGCCGTGTATGGCGTTGATTTTGCAGGGGGACAGATTCAGGAATTTAAATTTAGTGCCCCTGTATCTGCAGATGAGGTAAGGGCGATATTTAAAGAAGAAAACCTAGGCCATGCAGTCATTCAAACTTTTGCGAGCATGCCGAATAATCTTGCCATCCGTACTCCGGAAGATTCCCACGAACAGGTTGTTGCTATTTTCAAGAAACATTTTACTGATCGGACATTTGAAGTCTTGCGCATTGAAAAGGTTGGTCCTGTCGTCGGTCAGGCTTTGCGTAATAATGCCATCTGGGCGATCTTTTTGGCCCTCTTAGGTATTTTAGTGTACGTAGGTTTCCGATTTAAGCATTTTGATTTTGCTTTGGCAGCGGTGGTTGCAATTTTCCACGATGTTTTAATTACACTTGGCTTGGTGGTTTTAATGGGCCGTGAAGTAGACTTGCTGGTTGTGACTGCGCTTATGACGGTGGCAGGGTATTCTACCAATGACAGTATTATTATCTACGACCGTGTGCGTGAAAATGTACCCAAGATGCGCAATAAGTCATTAGCTGAAGTTATTAATGACAGCATCAACCAAACGCTCGGCCGTACAGTGCTTACGACCTCGGTAACATTATTGTCAGTTTTGGCTTTGTATTTCTTTGGTGGAGAAGTTTTAAATACATTTGCCCTGGTTTTGATTTTAGGGTTTGTGTTTGGGGCGTATTCCACGGTTTATATTGTTTCCCCATTATTCTTAATGTGGCATGGCAATAAAAAATGGTAAATTAGGGACGGTTACCATTTTTGATTTTTTAGAAGACCTGAATTAGGTTTCCATACAAAAATGGTGACTGTCCCAGATTTTACTTATGTTCAAGTCCCTAGAATTTCTCATTGGTCAAAAGATCAACGTAGATGAAATGCTTAATAACTTAGTCGCCTTTGGGTATACCCGGGCGACTAAAGTTTTTAAGGAGGGTGAAT
>CAZHGK010000131.1:0-5118 GCA_964532095.1 uncultured Planctomycetales bacterium
GCTGGCCAACGCGGGTATTTTCCACAATGTAATTAACTTTCACGATGGGGGTGAAAATCGCGTCAATAGCAACTGTTCCGACGGGAGCGCCTTCTTTTTTATTTTGATCAGCTGGCACATACCCACGACCACGGGAAATTTCTAATTCCATGTTAAATGGAATATCTTGGGTCAATGTGGCAATGTGGTGCTCAGGATTTAAGATTTCGATGGTTTCATCGAAAATTACATCTTTCCCTTTGTTGGATTTGACGTAGATCACTTTAGGAGCTTTAGAATGGGAACGGACAATTAAGCCCTTGATATTTAAAACAATTTCCACCACAGATTCCAAAACACCTGGCATGGTGGTGAATTCATGGGAAACACCGTCGATACGGATCGATGTAACGGCGCTACCTTCAATGGAAGATAATAAGATACGGCGTAAAGAGTTACCTAAGGTGACCCCATAACCGCGTTCAAAAGGTTCTGCAATAAATTTACCATATGTTGCCGTGTAGCTAGATTCATCACAATCTAAGCGTTTTGGCATTTGAAAATCGCGCCATTTAATACCCATGTTACTCTCCTTTACGTTCCCACCCGATGGTAAGTCGAGGGTCATACGAATTAATAAATTTACGTTTGTTGATCCCTCGCTCAAGTTGGCTCGGGATCACGTTAATCATTCGATTAACGTGAATACAATTCAACGATCAACTGCTCATTAACAGGACATTGGATTTCATCTCTGTTAGGTACGCGGACAATCGTAGCCTTTAAGGTATCCGTATCTACTTGGATCCAATCCTTTGGCTTGAAATCTTTATTATTTTCCAAGACGTTCTTGATGTACTTGATCGTCGCTGGTTTTTCTTTGAATGTGATCACGTCGCCTGGTTTAACGATAATTGACGGGATGTCAATTTTCTTACCGTTTAAACGGACAAGGCCGTGGGTGACGATTTGACGCCCTTGGGCGCGGGTGATGGCAAAACCCATTTGATAAAGGACATTATCCATACGGCATTCTAAGAATTGTAACAATGTCGTACCAGTAACACCCTTGATTTTCAAAGCCTTCAAATAGTAATTACGGAATTGACGTTCTAAAATCCCATAATAACGTTTGGCTTTTTGTTTTTCTCTTAACTGAATACCGTAGTTAGAAAGCTTACCCTTTTTTAAGCCGTGCTGTCCCGGAGGTGTGTCGCGTTTTTCCAGCGTCCATCTTTTCTTCAACTCAAGATTGACCCCTTCACGACGCATCAAACGGCATTTAGGACCTATATATCGCCCCATATTCTTAATTCCCTTTCAATTCTGTTATTTTTAAACCCGGCGCTTTTTGCGTGACCGGCAACCATTATGCGGGATAGGTGTAATATCCTTAATCGATGTGACCATTAAACCTGCTGCCGCAAGCGCACGAATTGCTGATTCACGACCTGAACCAGGACCTCTGACTAAGACATCTACGCTTTGTAAACCTAATTCTCTGGCACGACGAGCTGCGTCTGTAGCCGCAACCTGTGCCGCGAATGGCGTAGATTTTTTAGAACCATGAAAGCCAACTAAACCAGGGGTTGCCCAAACAATAGCATTCCCTTGCTTATCAGCAATGGTAATAATCGTATTATTAAATGTAGCCTGAATTGTGACGATGCCGCTGGTAATTCCTTTGAGCGACTTCTTCTTGGCCTTGGAAGTTTTCTTAACGATTGCTGCATTTTCTTTTTGTTCTTGTTTATTTGCCATAATTTTCCTTAAATGAAACGCTTATTTTTTAGCGGTTTCATCCTTCTTAATAATATGCCCAACAATAGGTTTTTTACCTTTACGAGTACGGGAATTTGTTTTTGTCCGTTGACCACGCACTGGTAAACCCTTGCGGTGACGTAAACCACGGTAAGAACCCATTTCCATATGGCGACGGACGTTGTCATTGACTTCGCGACGCAAATCCCCTTCCACAACATAGTTCTTCTGAACAATATTGGTGATACGAGAAACTTCTTCGTCGGTCAAATCTTTGGCGCGCTTATCTGGACTGATTTGTGCCTGGGCTAAAATAACCTTTGCACGGGTCAACCCAATACCGTAAATATACGGTAAAGCCGCTTCAATACGTTTTTCCTTAGGAAGGTCGATACCTGAAATTCTTGGCATAACTATTATCCTTGTCTTTGCTTGTGTTTTGGGTTGGTGCAGATAACCCGCACCACGCGATTACGGCGGATAATTTTGCAATTTCCACAAATGCGTTTAACCGATGATTTAACTTTCATTTCTTTTCCTTAACTAGATCCTTCGCTTGATGGCTCAGGATGATTTCGACGTAATGTCGAAATCACTTTAACCTAAATGTAATTCGTCCCCTCGACAAATCATACGGGGATAATTCCACTTTTACTTTATCGCCGGGCAGTATCCGGATGAAATTCATCCTGATTTTTCCCGACACATGTGCTAAAACCTTATGACCATTATCCAACACAACCCGAAACATTGCGTTTGGCAACGCTTCATCAATAACACCCTCAACTTCAATCAAATCTTCTTTAGCCATAACACTAAAAAAATTTACTTTGTTAAAATCTCCGCACCCTTATTTGTAATCACAATCGTATGCTCAAAATGTGCGGATGGTTTGCCATCTTCCGTCACAACTGTCCAGCCATCTTTTAAAACCCTGGTCCTGTGTGTTCCAATATTAACCATGGGCTCAATCGCAAACACCATGCCTTCTTTAAGCTCTGGCCCTTGGTGTGGCGCACCGTAATTTGGAATTTCAGGATCTTCGTGCAATTGCTTGCCAATGCCATGTCCTACAAAATCACGCACAACACCAAACCCATGTAATTCCACATAGGATTGTACTGCGTGAGAAATATCTGAAAGTCGATTACCGGGTTTAGCTTGAGCGATCGCCCGATACAAACTAGCTTCCGTCACTTCCAATAATTTTAAAACGGGAACTGTAACTTGTCCGATAGGCACAGTGACCGCAGTGTCACTGTAGTAACCATTATAAATAATGCCGACATCAATGCTGACAATGTCACCATCTTTAATGATCCGTTCTCCTGGGATGCCATGAACCACCTCTTCATTGACGGAGATGCATGCACAACCTGGAAAACCGCGATACCCTTTAAACGCTGGCTTAACATTGTACTTGCGAATAAGCTCCTGCGTTTTTTGGTCAACTGCCTTCGTCGTAATCCCTGATGTTAAAGAGCCCTTTAATTCCTCAATAATGGAATAAAGAATCTTACCAGCTTTTCTTAAAATGTCAACTTCATCCGGCGTCTTAATGCGTATGTTGTTGCTCGTTTTCATGAAGCATTTTCTCAAGCGCCTGGCACAAATCTACTGTTTCTAAATTACCGTCCAGCTTTTTAATTTTACCTTGCTTGGCGTAATAATCTATGATCGGTTGAGTGGAAGCAAAATAAACATCCATCCGTTTGCGGATCGTTTCTTCATTGTCATCAGAGCGCTGATACAACTCGCCACCACAGCTATCACAAACCCCAGCCTTCTTAGAAGGTTTGTTGGTCATGTGAAACAAGGCACCGCATTTACGACAAACACGACGACCTGTTAAACGTTTTAAAATAATATTTAAATCTGCTTCCATGTTTAATGCAAAATCTAAGGGCTTGCCTGCTTTTGCCAACATGGTATCTAAATCTTGCGCTTGCTGCACGGTGCGTGGAAAACCATCCAACATAAAACCACGATTTAAATCAGGATTACCTGTCACCTGGGACTGCACTAAACGTGTGACAATTTCATCAGATACTAAAGCACCTTTTTCAATCAGGCCTTTGATTTCCAAACCCAACGGAGATTCTTTTTTAATTTCTGCACGAAGAATATCCCCCGTTGAAATATGCACCACATGAAACTTATCTTTAATCAAACCTGCGAGTGATCCTTTACCTGCACCTGGAGGCCCTAATAATACAATTTTCATCGACGACCTCTGATAGAGCCAGTTTTCATAAAACCTTCGTAATGGTGCATCTGCAAATGGGATTCAATTTGCTTAATGGTATCAAGCATAACCCCGACGGTAATTAAAACCCCTGTGCCCCCAAAGAACGAAGCCACTAAATAAGGCACGCGAAATGATGACATAATTGCATCTGGCATAACTGCGATGGCACAAATAAATAAAGCACCAACCAAGGTAATACGGGTCAAAACGTAATCTAAGTAATCGGCCGTTTCTTTACCAGGACGAATCCCTGGAACAAAACCACCATGTTTCTTTAAATTTTCCGCGACATCCGTCGGATTAAAAACAATGGCTGTGTAAAAATAACAGAAAAAGATAATCAAAAATCCATAAATCAAATAATACGTCGGATGGCCACGGGCAATCCAGGTCGCAAAATGTTGCAACGGGCTATTCGGCAAAAAGCTCGCAATCGTTGCTGGAAATAAAATAATCGACTGCGCAAAGATAATCGCGATAATCCCTGAAGTATCTACCTTCAAGGGAATAAAAGTATTCTGGCCAGCAACCGTTTGTGAACCAGTAACCCGACGGGCATATTGTACTGGGATACGGCGTTGACCTTGGCTGATTAATGTGACCGCTAACACAACGGTGATTAAGAAGAAACACATTAAAACCAAGGCAATCGGTTGCAACTGGGCAGCACCACTTTGCGGCGATAATAAAAGTTTCAGATAATGAAACGCTGCCGGAGCAGACGATAAAATCCCTGCTGTAATGATTAAGGATGTCCCGTTACCGATCCCTTTTTCCTGAATACGCTCACCGAGCCACATCAAAAGGATTGTTCCCGCCGTCAAACTGAACACGGTCATGACGCGAAAACCCCAGCCCGGATCATTGACGATTTGCATGCCATTAAAGGAACTTGGACTTTCAAGCCAAAGAGCAATAAAAAATGATTGAATAGAACCTAAAATGACAGTTCCATAACGAGTAAACTGATTTATTTTCTTATAACCAGCTTGACCTTCTTTGGATAATTTCTCAAGAGCAGGTATAACAGCGGTTAAAAGCTGCATAATAATCGAACTTGAGATATATGGCATAACCCCTAAAGAAAAAATCGTCATATTCTTTAAGGCCCCACCAGAAAACATATCCAT
>CAZHGK010000132.1:0-5029 GCA_964532095.1 uncultured Planctomycetales bacterium
AAGGGATAACAGGTGGGGGTACTGGGATCGGTTTAATAAGATATCAAACAGGTAATGCTGGGGGAGATCAGGAACATGTTCATGGTATTGAAGAAGATTGGAACGTTCCGCCTTTTTATGCCTTGGCGTTTATTATGAAAGTTTAATAACTTGAGATCGCATTTTGCGAGCTCAAAAAAAGGACGTGGAGGAAGGCGCTATTTACCATTCATTAAAAAGAACCCATCGGATTTCGTATACCTAAATGATTTTGCTATTTATATTTCTAATTATATTCCCATCGGTAGCATTGGCAGCGCCTGATCAAGTTACAAAAAGCATTTTTGATGTGGTTCCTGATACGACGGATTGTATGAATATGCAGGTACCATTAGCTTGTCCTAAACCATCGCCGCCATATGTTGGGGTGCTATTACGATACTGGGAGCCATCATTAATTGTCGAAACAGTCCCTCATCCAGGACAATCTGTGTTTCGAGAGACCAAAATTGTTGTAGATCAAGTTGCCCAAAAAAGTGCACAGATGGAAATGTCATGGGCGACAAATACTAAGGATGTGAAGGTAAGTGGGGGCAATGGTTCATTAAGTATGGATGAAGGGGGAATGTCTTTTCGAGAGGCGCACGTATATGATTTTCCACTGAAAGCCATCATGTCAACAGCCTTATGTCCTTCTTCTTTAAGTGCCGTAATTATTCCACGCTATTTGTCAGAAGCAGATAGTCCTCAATGGCGGATGGGAATGCTTGAGAAAAGATTGGCTTATTGGATTGGGAATTGGGGTCCGCTTTATCCTCGCATTGGTTTTATGATTCAACCTAATCCGTCTATTCAATCTGCATTGACCACGGCCCGGGCAATTAGTATTGCATCCGACGGTATTGCTGCGGGTCATGTTGTTGAAACGCCTTTAGATTTTAGTATGAATATGTTCACAGATAAAATGCAAATGGTGTTCCCACAAAAATCACAATGTTTGAGCATAGGGCAAGAGGCAAGAACGTGGGAACAGGGGAAAATTTCCAAGGATGGAAAATATGCGTGGCTTTATTGGCGTTATCGTGTCTGTTGTAAGTAGCGCGATGACTTTAAGTATATGTGTCGCGGCCAATTCTTTTGATTTGGGGCCAGTAGATTATTTCAATAAACGATCCAAGGTGATTGAGAATTCAATTAAGAAAAGTCCGCAATTGCTGGATTGGCGTGAAGATTTTATTAATGAGCAAGGCGATTTGGCTGTTCATCAACCACCTGGACCAGTATTAACATTATTAAATGATCCAACTGAAGAAAATGCCAGGGCATATTTAAATTGGCAGCATCAAAAAATGGAGCGCATCATGTATGTGCAGAAATTATTGGATAAGCTCAGTGCTGCAAAATAAATTTATCCTTTCGATGGTAATTTTTTTATTTGTGTCGGATGTTTATGGGGATATTTTTGAAACAAATAAAACAGCAGAGCATCATACAGCGTTGGTTAATGCGATCAATGACGAGGGGAAAATGCTGAATTTATCCAGCATGGGGCCAGGGGATGTGACATCAAAATTTGATAATGCTTTTTCGTATTCAGGAGCTCAGATAGATCCTTTACTGACAAAAAGGATTGATTTTAATAAAAGTATTAAGAAATATATTTTAGACCCATCGTTTTCTAATAGTGAGATTGATGAGATGGTCAGGAAACTTTCAGATTCACATTTGATGATGTTGCAATATACATCCCCAGCGGTTGTGGATTTGTTTAAGCACTATCATACTATTGCCCATTTAAAAATGATGTATGTTCAAGGTCAATTAAGCCGTCTTGGTGATTTCTCAGAAAATCCCTCAGTGGCATTGCAGCAGCAGAATGATTTGACCTGTCTGCAGGATGAGACAAGAGGTCTTGGGACGCCTGATTTTATTCAGGCGATGGATTCTTGCGCGCGTAATCAAGGGCTATTTTATAAGCTCAATAACCAACAAAATGAAAAAAATATCATGAGGTTTTTGCTTAATAAATTAGGGTATCGAGGGGAAGAGAGAGATAATATTGTAGCTTTGCTTCCAGAATGGAATCTTAGTTTAAATGCTTTGGAGGTCAAGGGTCCGGCTAAGCGTGCAGGTAAGCTTTATGAAGAATTTTATAAAAGGTTTGTTGATGTTCTAAATGAAATAGACCGGCAGGGGCCTGGGGAAATTAATCAATCAGTTCTAGATGATTTAAACGCAAATGGCGGGTTGATGACCCAAGGGATGTTAAGGGATTGGTTGTTATTGCCAGATGATCGTCGAGAATTATTAAAACATCAATGGGCAGGCCGTTGGGCTTACGAACAGACGTTGCGAGAATATGAAAATGTTTGCGAGGCGTTGCAGCGTTTACGATTAAATGCCAACATTGGTCTTGGATATCAAAGAATAGCAGCATATGAACAAGTATTTATCGAACATGAAATTGATTCTTTGCGTCGTGCAGAGAATCTCATCCGTGAAGAAAATGATTTTAATCAAAGCATGGGTCAAATAACGCATGAGGTGAAAAAAGATGTAATGCATCAGCAAATGGATAGTGATATCGATGAACCATAAACAATTCGGTAATTTAGGAGAGGGGCTTGCTGTAGAATTCTTAAAAACCAAAGATTATCAAATTGTAGAATGCAATTTTAGAAATAAGTTAGGCGAGCTTGATATCATTGCCAAGCATAGGGGGGTTACCTGTTTTGTCGAAGTTAAGACCAGGCAGGGCGTATTGTTTGGTAAGCCCTATGAAGCTATAACAAGGCAGAAAAAGGTCAGGCTAATTCGGCTGGCCCAAAGCTACCTAAAGTACCGTTTTGGCACCACCGCCATTAAGTCCCGCTTTGATGTGGTGTCTATTATCCTGCCCGTTGGTGGGTCTCCCAAAATTCAGCTTATTTCCAACGCCTTTACGATGGATTTTTAGTCAATTTATAATTATGACTAGTTCGAGTTTTAAACTTGAAATAGTCATATAATGTGGTATGCTTTAAACATGATTAAAAGACAGGCGAAAGATAAATTAAAAGAATATAGCAAAGAGTTTTCTGTGGTCTATGTCAATGGGCCGCGGCAATCCGGAAAAACTACTTTAGTTAGACAAGTTTTTCCTAAGAAGCCGTACGTATTGCTTGAAGATTTAGATACTAGAGACATTGCTATTTCGGATCCAAGAGGGTTTCTTGAACGTTATCCTCAAGGGGCAATATTTGATGAAATTCAAGAATGTCCCCAATTGCTTTCATATATGTTGGGTATTGTTGATCGTAAGAAGAAAAAAGGAATGTTTATCCTGACGGGCAGTCAGAATATTCTTATGTTAGATAAAGTAAAACAATCCCTGGCTGGTCGGATGGCCATATTGGATTTATTACCTCTAAGCCTTCATGAGCTAAAGTCGAGAATTAGAGGTTTAAGCGTTAAAGAATTGATATATCGAGGAGGTTATCCTAGAATCTGGAATGAAAAGGTCAATCCTTCTTTACAAATGGCCCAATATGTAAAAACTTATATAGAGCGGGATGTGAGAGAGATTGTTAATGTGCGCAGCTTATCCTTATTTAGAAAGTTTTTAATTTTATGTGCTGGTAGGGTAGGTTATCCAATAAATAAGACGAGCATATGCAATGATTTAGGAGTGTCTGACGTCACTGTCCAGGAATGGCTTTCTGTGTTAGAGGCGAGCAATCTAATTTTTATGCTTCAGCCTTATTATGAAAATATTAATAAAAGAATATTAAAAACTCCAAAGTTGTATTTTGTGGATACGGCTTTAGCCTGTTATTTGTTAGGTATTAATCAAGCTTCTCAAGTGGCTAGTCATCCGCATTATGGGAATTTATTTGAGAATTTGATTATAAGTGAATTTAAGAAGCAATCTGTATTGGATGCCGCACATATGCATAGTTTATATTTTTTTAGAGATAAGTCAGGAAATGAGGTGGATTTAATTCAAGAAATTGGAAATAACCTGCAGGTTATAGAAATAAAAGCTGGGGCTACGTTTAACCATAATTGGTTAAAAGGAATTACGTATTTAGAAGGAAGTTTTAAGAGTAAGGTGCTAACTAAATATATTATTTTCACTGGAAAAGAATCCTCTAAGATTAAAGATATAAGCATTCTTCCTTATGCCTCCATAGACAAGTTGTCTTCATTTTCTTAAAAAAAACTAACCATTTACGCTGCTTATAGTTACGACAAACAGTAGTTTTGATTTTCCCGCCGACAAATCCCACAGAAGAACTTGAAAATATTTTCAATAATCATTGAGCGGCCATGCATTTTTGTTAAGATTAAATTATCTTAAATGCACATTTCATTTTCTATATATATAGATTAACTAATACCCAAAAGGTAATGACCTTTTCTTTTTTAAAAATTTTCCGCAGTTTCTTTAAAGCCTCCGTAGCTTTTTTATTCCTCTTCTTTTTGTCTTTTTCTGCATTTGCCGCTGACATCGACGCTGTTTTAGATGATAACGCTGGTTCCAGCGGGTTTTCTGTTAAGAATTTAGCCACTACTGAACAATTTCGCGTTACCTCCACAGGGAATGTTGGGGTAGGTACAACATTAACGGGCAGTTCTGCAAAGCTATCTGTGATGGGTGGCAACGTTGGTATCAATTCAATTTCACCAGGCACAACGTTGGATGTGCAAGGAACAACGCGCACAAGCATTTTAAGTGTCAACGATGCTTTTACAGTGAATAATGCTGGTGCTATTACCGCCTCGACGGGAATGACAACCAGTGGTGGGTATACGCAAAGTGGGGCAGGCGCTAACACGTTAACCGGTGCAACTTCATTTACCAATACAACATCATTTGGCAATACCTCCACATTTACCGGAGCAACCCGCAGTGCCATCTTTACTGGTGGTAACGTCGGTGTTGGTACAGATTTAACTGGAGCCAATGCCAAGTTAGCCGTCATTGGTGGCAATGTTGGTATTGGAACAATCACACCGCAAGGCGGGTTAGTTGTGACAACAGGTAATGTTGGTATTGGAACGTTTGCGC
>CAZHGK010000133.1:0-4036 GCA_964532095.1 uncultured Planctomycetales bacterium
GAGGACGTTTAAATTGATCCTTAATAATCATATGACTACTCATCGTTCAACTCTACTTAACCATTCCTTAATTTTTTGCGATAGTTTTCAATAGATATTATCCTAATTTCCCATCTGGTCTAGGCGAAATCAAGATGGGAAAATAAACTAACAGAAATAATAAATAAGAAATTATCCACAATGCTTGGCTAATACCTATATATAAAATATGATTCGATTCATTAAGAATCGGAAAGAAAACCCTAACAATTGCACCTAGAATAAGCAGCATAAAGATTAATGATAATTGTTTAGGTGGTTCAGCAACGTTGCGACCTGTATGCCCCCATGACACTCTCGCCATCATTCCTAATGTAAAAATTCCAATTCCCCCCGCTGTAAATGCATGCAAAGCAGAATAATCTGGCCTATGCCCTAATATTACAAAAATTTTTAAAAGAAACCCTACTATCAGAAACAAATATCCAATAAATAGGATCCATAGCAATGGTTTATTCCAAATACCTGGCGTGTACCATCCTGCAAGTCTCAGACTATGAATAATAACCAAAGCTAAACATAGCGTCGCAATTAATACAGGTTGAGGCCAAACAATATCAAAAATTGAGAATCCAATAAGAAGAATCAAACTGGTTATATCAAGTACCCGACTATTAGGCAATGTCACAGCATACCCCACCCCTCGTTCGATAAAAAACGGCATTACCCTTCGGCTAATCGTAAAGATCAGACTTACAATCATATAAATTGCAAATCGTAAGGACTTGTGTTCCACGACCATATCCGAATTCCTTAAGGCTAAAAAGAAAATAACAGCACATAGTAAAACCAAAATCAGCTTAGACACCACAGCCGATTGTCGCCACTGCTTAACCTTTAGGATTGGTCGTGTAATGGTTATTGTCAATAGAAGCATAAAAATAAAATCACAAACAGCTTTTGGCCACAAGGGAACGGACGAGGGCATAAAAGCTAACACACGAGCTGTAAGCCAAAACAAGAATAGCACCAATAACTTAGTGCCACTGGCTGTAGGTAAACCTGTCCAATTGGTTACTGCCGTCAACAAGAAGCCTGCAACAACCGCCATAGTGAATCCAAATATCATTTCATGCCCATGCCAAACTGTTAGTGGCATTGTTACAAAAATATTTGCCCCCAAGGTGTAAAATAGCAACCAAAAGACCATCGAAACTATGGCATACACCACAGCCCCAAGAAAGAAGATACGAAAACCTGTTTGTAAAACAACAGGACAACTTTGCTTTGATTCGTTCACGATATAACCTTTTCTAAGTTTGTAAAACAACAGGCAAGATGCTTTGGATGGCTTCACCTTGAGTGAAGGTGCCGGACCTCAAAACCTTAGCGTACATACCGCAACGGCCTATAATATCTTCTTTTAAACGAGGATTAATAGCATCCAAAACATAACAAGGTTTGCGCACCTTTGTAAGCTCTAATTTTACTCCATTACTAAATTCAAGAATTGTCCCTAATGGCAAAGCGTTAACATTTAAACCACGCACTGTCAAATTCTCTCCTGTTGCCCCAAGTCCAAGATTATAACCCTCTTGGGCAAGCTCCTCTAACTTCTCGATGTCCTGCAAGCATACTGCCTGAAGTGGCGTACGATGCTTCTCATGATTATGCCCATCTCCCTCTAGGCCAGCCATTTCAACTCGAATGTTAGGCTGAGGAACCTTAGGAATTCCCCCAGAAGAAATATTAATTGAAACAATATGCGCTAATGACATGTTTTTAACACTTAATCCCCGAATTCTTTCTATCGTAATAATACCAATTTAAAATAAGGCAAATCACATAGTAGACAGTAAATCCATAAAGAGCGTATTCAGCATGTCCTGCTTTAATTTGCTGTCCAAAAACAATCGGGATAATAAAGGCTCCATATGCCGCAATAGCTGATGTCCAACCCAACACCGGGCCGGCAAATTCTTTTGGAAATATGTAGGGAATACTCCTAAATGTAGAACCGTTACCAAGTCCCGTTGCTATAAATAAAACCATAAACAACGCAAAGAATGGCCACCAATACATTTCTGGGGATGTTGCTGCTTTAGCTTGTACAATGTAGTAAGCAACACCTAATGCTGCAAATACTTGGACAATAGTACTCCACGTAGTAACTTTTGATCCACTATTAATTTTATCCGCTAACCACCCGCCAAAAGGTCGAATCAACGCTCCGACCAAAGGACCCAAGAACGCCCACGTCATTGGATTGGGTGCGCGTGGATTAACCGCTCCTCCAGGTAAATATCCAAACACATCCTGAATGAGCTTTGGAAAGGATGCGGAATATCCAATAAAAGAACCAAACGTCATCACATAAAGAATTGTCATGATCCAATTATGTTTATTACTGAATATTGAGAATTGTTTATCTAAACTTCCTTGAATTTGTTTAGGGGATAAGAATCTCATAAGAACTAGTGTTAAAGCAATAGTCACGGGTAACACAATCCACATATTTAATTTCAATGCTGTTAAAAGAAAAGCTCCTACCCCAGCAGAAATCAAACCAAAGGTCACTAATAAAATAATTTTGAAGAACTCAGCTTTATAATTACCAAGTTCAGGAGTAGCCGTTTTTAAATTATTCATTCCAAAAAATGCTGCAATCGCAGATAAAATCAAAAAGGGTGACCACAAACAACCTGCATTCTGTATAAAAACCAGCGTACCAATAGCTTTTGTTCCATCAGCTTCCACCAAAGGCAAACCATGACCGGCGGGGCTTCCATAAAAACCTGCCGTGATAACAACGGGAATTAAGAACTGCATCACACTTACACCTAGGTTCCCTAGCCCTGCATTTAAGCCAAGGGCAGTACCTTGCATACGTTTGGGAAAGAAAAATGAAATATTAGACATTGATGATGCAAAATTACCTCCACCGAATCCTGAAAAAACAGCCAACATCGCAAATATATAATACGGAGTATTTATGTTTTGAAGTGCAAACCCTGCGCCTACAGAAGGAATAAGAAGAAGAATTGTTGAAATGAATATTACATTACGGCCGCCACCAATAGCAATTAAAAATGAATTAGGAATTCTCAGTGTTGCTCCAGATAAACCCGCAATAGCAGGAAGTGTCCATAATAATTCATTAAAGACTTTTAGATCTTCTGCCGATTGATGAGACATTCCAAGCGTAAAACCCAACTTCTTCATCTGAACAATAATCATTCCCCACATAATCCAGATAGAAAATGATTGCAAAAGCGCTGGAATGGAAATCCACAAATTTCGAGATGCAATGGATTTTCCTTGAGCATTCCAGAATTTTTCATCTTCTATATTCCATTGTTGAATATTAATCTCTGACATAATTAACCTCCCGAGCGTAAATCTTTATTTATTAGCCTAGCTATTGGCCCCTTTTAACATATTTTCTTTAATGACCCCATAAGCTGCCAGCCATGTTTCTTCCATTTCCTTTGTCCAAAGAGATCCTGCTGTATCAGCTAACGCTACAATCAAGCATTCCCCTACTGCATCGTAATGTTCTGGTTTAGTTCCATAAGCAACATGTGTTTTTCCTAAACCCTGCAAGTAAGGAACAATGTAATTTGTATCGTCAACTTTCCTTACTATTAAAGCAATAGATCTTAGAAGCATTTTACGCTGTTCTTCCATTCGAGCATTTTCAAATAAAGGGCGAACTGAAGGATAACGATCAAATAATAATTCATAAAACTTCTCAACTAATCTATCTGCTTTGTGTGAAACCGCTTTAAAACTTGATCTTAACAACTCAACATTTAGACTCATAATCTACCGTTCCTTTTTTGTTAATGTTCAATAAGCTTTGCTGACTCCGGATACTTATCTTTCATCATCTGAACAATCACAGTATGCATCCACCACAAACAAATAATCGATAAAATAAACATCAACATCCAACAACTCGTCCATAAACCTGTGCCTTTGAGCAAGTATCCAAAAATAATTGGACAAACAAATCCGCCCAAGCCTCCTAAAACACCCACCATTCCTCCGACAACCC
>CAZHGK010000133.1:4046-4971 GCA_964532095.1 uncultured Planctomycetales bacterium
AACAGAGCCAACGTTCTGCGGGTAATAATTGGTGATGTGTTTATAAACAGCGGCCTTTCCTATTCCCCATATAATTCCTAAAACAAAAACTAAAAATGTAAAAACCCAAACATTAGCTTGAAAATAAATACGTGTCACGCCTTTAGCCAAAAGTTCTTTCTTCTGAACCTTTTGACCTTCTTTAACAACAGCTTCATGCCAAACTTCTTTGGCTGGTAATACTAAAATACTGTTATCAAAGCTTGCCTGATGCCCTGACTTCTCAATCAACGGATAGGATTTCTCAGCAACAATAATCTCTTTAGAATTCACCTTGGTTACTACGCCCGGCTTAAAAGCCATAACCCCTTCTCCAGGCGAATAAATATCCATCTTAGGAATAATAAGCATAAAACTGATAAAAGTTGAAGCTCCCAGAACCCAATACATGACCTTTCGAGCCCCCCATCGATCTGAAAGCCATCCTCCGGCTGCACGAATCACACCCGATGGGAAGCTAAAACAAGAAACCAAAATCCCTGCTGTCACAAGGGGCATGTAATAAGCGCTTACAAAATATGGCACCAACCATTGTGAAAAACCAACAAAACAACCAAATACTAAAAAGTAATAAAGCCCAAATCGCCAAACTCGAATGTTCTTTAGAGGATGAAGCATTTCTACAAAGGTCTTACCTTGAGAAGCTGGTTTTTTATTAATTGAAAAAATAAAAAAGATAACCCCTGTAAAAAATAGCATCGCTGCATAACATTTAGGCAACATCCTCCAACCTTCAAGACTAGTTCCATTCTGAGTAAATATATTAAGAAGTTTTGGCGCAAACAATGTCGTCAGTGCAGCCCCTGCATTACCAGCGCCAAAGATTCCTAAAGCTGTTCCTTGAAGTTTTTTGGGGTACCAAACAGATGAAAAGGCTATGCCGATA
>CAZHGK010000134.1:0-4922 GCA_964532095.1 uncultured Planctomycetales bacterium
TCATTAACCGAGGTCGTGGCGGTATTAACTGTGTTTTGGTTTTACAGAAAGGAAATTAATATGCAAACCCAAACAGATCTTGAAAACAAAGTTAAAGCTATCTTCAAGAAGGTTTTAGACATTAAGGAAAGTGAAATTGTTCCAGGTGCCAAGCTCGATGAGAGTCTAGGTATTGATTCAACAGAAATGGTTGAAATTTCTGTTGGTATTAAAAAAGAATTAGGCGTTGCCTTAAAAGATAACGAACTCAAGAAAACGCATTCGTTTAATGATATTATTGGGATTTTAAAAACTAAATAACAAAGAGACGCCAACCTGGGGACATTGGTTCCCTTGGCGCCTTTTAGCGCCAATTGAAGCATTGTCCCCAAGCAGGTTGCCAAGCAAATAAACGATTGAATGTGAAAGCGACCCAGAGGAACGTACCTAACGATTATGAGAATAATAGATCTTAGTTTACCCATAGACGACTCTTTAGTCGAAACCCATGCGGCCACCATAGAGCGTATTACGCACAAGGCAGGGGTAGAGCATTTCAATTGGGTTGTCATGAATAAGCAACCTGGTGGGCAAGAGCGCTTTGATAAAGGCGAACGTGTGGCAACTGCTGAAGAAATTCCCGATGGTGAAATGCTGTCATTGGAAATTGTCAACTCATCGGTTCATATGGGTTCTCATGTGGATGCGCCATTTCATTATGGCTCAACATGCGAAGGCAAACCAGCTAAGCAAATTATGGATGTGCCGCTCGAGTGGTGCTATGGCCCAGGCGTTGTTTTAGATTTCACACATTTGAGATTTCCTGACGCGATTGGAAAAGATCATATTGTTGCAGCCCTTAAGAAAATTAATTACACATTAAAGCCAATGGACATTGTTCTAATTTACACCGGCGGCGATAAATTATTAGGCACCGATGATTATGTGAATAAATATGTGGGGATGTTGCCGGATGCCGTCGAATATTTATTAGACCAAGGCATCAAAATGATGGGTATTGATACCATCGGCTTAGATCGCCCGTGTTTTTTAATGTTTAAAGAATTTTTAACGACTAAAGAGAAAAGCAAAATCTGGCCATGTCATTTCCTAGGCCGCAAACGCGAATACTGTCACATGGAACGTTTAGGAAACTTAGGAGCAATTCCCAAACCATTTGGTTTTACTATTTCCTGCTTACCTGTGAAAGTAAGAAATGCAGGGGCGGGTTGGGCTAGGGTGGTGGCTTTGTTATAAAAGAAAAGCCGCGAGCTATCGCGGCTTGACTACATAGGTAAAACTTTTTTCTCGCAAAAAGATGATTAGTTAAAGTATATCAAAGTTATTGTGTTTTTCAAGAAAATTCGGCTTTAAGAGAAGCTTTTCCGGTCATCTCTTAAAACCTTTAATACCCCTGGTCGGATTCGAACCGGCATCACCTTTTTGCGAGAAAAGAGCTTTATCCATTAAGCTACAGGGGTACTAAATTTGTTAATATATTAACATAATTTGATTATTAATCAATATATTAATTAGACATGTGGTAAAATTTATTTCATAAGCATGGGGATGTTATGTTTGTTAAAATTTTTCTTGTTTTTATAAATATTTTCGCGGCGCTTGTAACCGTGTTATTAATGGCTGCTCAAAATATGATTGCTGGTTATGCAGGATTTTTCTTTTTAGTGTTTATATTTTGTTTATTTCTAAATTTTAAGTTTTTTTCGTGGCAAACAATAATTTTATTGACTGTATTCTTGGCTTTTAATACCTATTATGGTATTAATCTTTCTTTGCTTCCCAAAGAGCATTATTTCCATACTCCTTGGAAGATAATTATATTGTTTCTTGCTTTTCCATTACTGGTACTTTTTCTCGATTATTTATTTTTAATTAAGAATCAGAAGCTAAAGTTTAGAGAAGTGTCAAATGATCTTAAGGGTAGGATCTTTTATATCTGTACTTTAGATTTATTTTTGATATTTATATTTTATTGGATATTTTTGCGAACAAGTTAATGAGATGCATAATTAAATTCGGGACAGTCACCACTTTTGTGTGGAAATCAAAATTAGATTTCTCTAAAAAGTGCAAAAATGGTAACTGTCCCTATCGGAGGTATTATGGGACACACGGTTAATTCAATAATCATCAACGCACCATACGAATTAGTTTTCGACATTTCTAATAAGATTGAACGCTGGACTGAACTATTTGGTGATGAATATGCCAAAGCAGATGTGCTAGAACGAAAGGGCAACGAAATCACCTTTCGTTTAACCGACGAGGATGGTAAGTCCTGGGTTTCTAAGCGTTGGTTATTTAAAGAGCTTAAAATGGCCTATGCTCAACGCTGGGAGCCATTATTTCCGTTTAAGTATATGAAAATTGTTTGGTATTACTATGAACAACCTGAAGGAATTAAAATGACCTGGATTCAAGATTTTGAAATGGATCCAAAGTTTACAAAATTTTCTGCTGAACAAATTGAAGGTTTTGTGAATGAGCATTCTCAGCATAATATGAAAATTTTTAAAAAGGTTATCGAAGCTGAAGCCTTGGCAAAAAAATAAAAATTTGAAAGGGAAATTATGGCAAATGTTGATGTGAATTTAAAAGGTAAGGTTGCGGTTATTACTGGTGCAAGCCGTGGGATCGGTAAATGCATAGCGACACGATTAGCATCGCATGGGGCCAATCTTGTTTTAGCAGCGCGTACTCAAGGGCCGTTGGATGAATTGGTGCATCATTTGAAAGCCAAATATGGTATTGATGCCATTGGCGTTCCTTGCGATGTGGCAAAGCTAGATAATTTACAAAATCTCGTCGCTAAAGCCAAGGCGCATTTTAAACAAATTGATATCTTAGTGAATGTTGCCGGTGTTTCCAGTCAGCATTTATTTCATGAGCAACCGATCGAAGATTTAGAAATGTTAGCTCATGTGAATTATTTAGGTTATGTGCGCCTTATTCGTTTAGTGATTCCTGATATGATTGCGCGTAAGAACGGCCATATTATTAGCGTTGTTTCAGGGTCGACGCTGGTGGATCCTATTCCTCGTACATTCTTGACCTACAGTTCCTTAAAGATGGGCTTGCGTGCGTTCCTTAAAGGTTTGTTCTGGGAAATGCGTGAACATAATATCAAGGTGACTTCTTTATTGCCTGGGGTTGTAGCGTCTGACTTAACAGATGATTTAATAGATGTGGCGGTTGAACAACGTGATCGCTTAATGGATCCAAATGCAGTGGCAGATATGGTTAGCTTTGCCTTATCCGTACCAGCAAATGCTTGTCCATTAGAGCTAGCCGTGATTAATCAATTAACCACATGGACGAAACCGATTATCGATTATAAGCAAACGCAAGCTAAATGAGCTAAAAGCTCATTTAGTCCCCGAATGTTTTTGTCGGGGACCCAAGGAGAATGTCATGGAAAAAACCATCCACACTTTCGCCAAAAACAAGTTCCAGGAAGTGCGTGTTAGTATTCGGGAATTTAAAAGTAGTGATTTAGTAGATATACGCATATGGACGCAAGCACAGGTAGAAGGTGGGATGGTGGCAACGGCCAAGGGGGTTGCAATTAATATTCATTTGTTGCCGGAATTAAGAAAAGCTTTGGATGAAGTAGAAAAAACTTTAAAAGAAAATAAGATGCTGGAATAGTATGATTATCGACGGACACAGTCACTATATGCCACCACGTGTGGCGCAAAATACGGCCTTCTTTAAGGAGTTCTGGTCTGATAGCAATCGTCAGCTGGCGTTGATGGATGAGAATCATATTGACCGCGCTTTGCTGTTGTATCCAACCAGTGATGCGCATATCAATATGGGTGGCTGGGGTAAGCTGTGTGCGGCGTATAATGAAGATATTGCGGCCTTAGTTAAAGCTCATCCTGACCGTTTTATTGGTGCGGGTATTTTGCCGATCGACAATCCTGGCCAAATTGCCTCTGAGCTTATAAGAATCAAAGATCTGGGGTTAAAAGTAATCTCCTTAGCCTCGAGCTACGACGGCAAGTATTTAGATGATCCCATGTTTGATCAGGTATTTGAATTTGCTGCAAAACATAAAATGCCTGTGCATGTGCACTCCCAAATTATGAATCCCATCGGCGAGGAACGCGTGCGCGATCCGTTATTAAGCCCGGTGTTGGAATATGTGTTTGATGTATCCATGTGTATCGGAAAAATGATGATGTCTGGGGTGTTCCTCAAGCATCCATCGGTGAACTTCATTTTTGCCCATTTTGGCGGGGTATTGCCCATTGTTAAGGAACGCTTTGATTCCACCTATCAAATGTTACGTAAACGTAATATTGTCAAAGACTTACATAAGATTCCCAGCGATTATTTTAAGCAATTGTACTTTGATACCAGCGGCACGCGTTCTCAGGGTTCAATTACAGCAGGTTTGGAAGTGGTGGATGTTTCCCATGTCATATGGGGAAGTGACTTTCCAGCGAACGTTAATTTTAAAGACAGTTTGGGTGTGATCTCTAAAACATTTTTATCCAATGATAGCCGCAATGCTATTCTTGGGAACAATATCCAAACAATTCTAAAATAATTTTTTATTTAGCTTTGTAGTAGTCAGAAATTCGCTTTTTCTCCGTCGGTGTTTTTAATTCAGTAATTTTTATAAAAATTTAAAAAATTCTGAAAAAAAATTATTGACATCCAAAATTTATCTGGTATTCTTATTGAACCTTAAGCGAAGCAAACTTATCGTTTCTTAATCAAATAAGTTTTCGTCTGAAAGTAAACCCTGAACCGACTGATTAAGTCTTCAGTACGGAGCAGGGCAGGTTATTCACAAGTTCTTTGACAATCTGTTGTCCGAACAATTTTTAAAAGCCAATAGTTTATAAAAGCCAAGTAATTTTGGAGAGTTTGATCCTGGCTCAGAGTGAACGCTGGCGGCGTGGATTAGGCAT
>CAZHGK010000135.1:0-4768 GCA_964532095.1 uncultured Planctomycetales bacterium
ATGAGTTTATAGGTATGCTTGAAAGTTTTCATGTCCACAAATTAATAGATGTGCGTACTATTCCTAAATCGGGTTTCAATCCTCAATACAATCAGGAAGCCTTATGCAAGAGTCTTGCCAATGAGAAGATTGATTACAAGCATATGACGGGCTTGGGTGGCCTAAGACATGCGAAGAAAGATTCAATCAATTGCGGCTGGCGCAACGCGTCCTTTCGTGGCTATGCGGATTATATGCAAACTGAAGCATTTGAGAATTCACTTCAGGAACTTATCAAAGAAGCTCATAAGAAAACGGTCGCCATCATGTGTGCCGAAGCGGTTCCTTGGCGTTGTCATCGATCTTTGATCTCTGATGCGTTGCTTCTTCACGGATTTGATGTCAGAGATATTATGGGTGCACAAAAAGAAAGTGTACATAAGATGAACCCCATGGCTAAGACAGGCAAGGGGAAGATTTATTATCCGGAAGCGTGAACCTGTGAATAGATGTCCCAGGTATACTCAGATTAAATTTCCTCCATACCGGTTTATTCCGGGCGTGAATCCGCACCCTACAGAAAATCCACTTGGGCATTCTTATGGGAAGAAAGAACCAGTGGCCGTACTTTTTGTTCCTGATAATTGGAGGCATACTGAACAATACTTATTTGGCGTTGATTTATACAATTATGGTTATTGGTGGGAGTCGCATGAAGCGTTTGAATCTTTGTGGAGGATGGCGCCTCGAGGCCATGTGTCCCGAGATTATTTGCAAGGCTTGATTAAGATTTCGGCAGCTTTTCTAAAATGGTATTCCAAACAACAAAAGGGGTTAGAGTATCTATATACTGGCGCTGTGCATCATCTTATAAAGACCGGTCAAGAATATCCAGTTTATATGGGTTTGAACATAGCCGGACATCTTCATAAGCTGGAACATCATTTTAAACTAGCATTAGAAGGCAGATGGCCAGATCCATTCAATAATTATCCTTATATCGTTCTAACGTTGCTGGAAGAAAAACAGGATTTAAGATATATCCTGCGTGCTGAATATGAAGGATACGGAATGATTTGGGAGGTTAGTTCCTAATGAAAAAATATACAGAAATTACAGAAGACAATATAAAGATATTGATCTGATAATTTTTATCAGAAAGTTGGCAAGGATGAGCTGCTTTCTCCTATATTTAATAAAGTAATCAAGGAGTGGCAGCCTCATCTTAATATGATGTATGATTTTTGGTCATCTGTAATGTTGCAAACAAAGAAATATAAAGGTAATCCGCTGGTAAAGCATCAGGCTTTGATGCCTTTTAATAGGAGTTTATTTGATCGCTGGTTGGCTTTGTTCTCTCAAACGGCTAGAGAATTATTTGAAGAAGAACAGGTGCAATTATTCATAGATAAGAGTGAGAATATTGCCCGCAGCCTGAAATATATGCTTTATGAGTACGAGGGATTGAGAAAAGATAAGTCTATATGAAGGTTTTTTGTCATTGCTGTGTGGCGGAAGGGTATTTATACGTAGTTTTACTTATTTTTTACGTGTTTCTAATGATTTTTCTTTTCGGTAAAATATGCGATAGTAGAAGAAGGGTAAGATAAAAAGCATAATCCAATTTTTAAAAATCCTTTTTGTTGCTGAATTTTATGAAGCCCAATACGAAAGTAGCAATGGAGAATTTGATCAAAGAGGCACGGGAGAAAATACCGTTTACTCTTTCTTTCGAAGGAAACTGTGAAGGTCGATGTGATGAGTGTCCTTTTAAATTACTTGAATTTCTAGATATAGATTTGCTTAATTGGGAGGCCCGATTGAAGCGTGGAGATGTTCCAAGTTTGGGAGATGTTCACACGTTAGGACGACAATGTAAAGAGATCTATAATATTCTACAAATGAAGGGGCTTGTAAAAGAGTTATGCATAGCATGTAAAGATTCAGAAAATAAGCAAGAAGATGTTTCAAATAGGAAAGAAATATGAAAGATTCGCCATCAAATTGTCCGGTTATTTTGCAGACTGGATTTCGTATCTTCTTTATAGGAGCTGCAGCTTATACGGTTATATCGATGGCTTTTTGGTTTTTATTTTATGTCGCGGGAGGTAATATTTTTGTAGCGATGCCGCTTACCGTCTGGCATGGACATGAAATGATATTCGGATTTTCTATGGCTGTTGTTGCGGGGTTTTTATTGACCGCTGTTAGTAATTGGACAGGGTTGCCGACCTTAAATGGCTGGAAGCTTTTGGTGTTATTCTTATTTTGGGCTTCGGCTCGTATTTTTGCATTTATGCCTTCGCCATTTCCTTTATGGCCTATGGCATCTTGTGATATTCTCTTCTTCATTTTTCTTACAATTTCCGTAATGCGACCCATTATCATCGTTAAGCAATGGAAGCAATCTGCTGTATTTTCGAAATTATTTCTAATCTTTCTAAGTGGGATTGCCTTTTATTGGGCCATCTTTAATCAAGATTCTAAAAATGAACACAAGGCATTATTGTTTGCTGTGTATATGTTGGTTAGCCTAATCCTTACAATAAGCCGACGTGTTCTTCCTTTTTTTATTGAACGTGGCGTTGGATATTCAGTTACTTTACGTAATAGCACCATTCTTGATATTTCAAGCTTGCTTCTTCTTATCAGTTTTTCTATTATTGATGTATTCTTTCATATTCCTTTTCTTGTAGCTGGATTGTGCGTAATGCTAGTCGTAGTTCATATAATGCGGTTACTCGGGTGGTACACATCAGGAATATGGAAAGTGCCTCTTCTGTGGATTTTATTTGTTGGTTATACATTTCTAATCATTGGATTTATCTTTAAGGCATTAGCTGTGTTTAATTATCAGTTGAATGATTCTGCTTTGCACGCATTTACAGCCGGAGGCATTGGAATCTTTACGCTGGGCATGATGACTCGCGTGTCCTGGGGACATACCGGTCGCAATATTGCCGATGCTCCATCTAGTCTTCCTATTATTTTTATTCCACTTATTACAAGCACATGTATCCGTGTCTTTTTTCCGATTCTTGATGAATCAAAATATATTGTATGGATGGGAGTGAGCCAAATACTCTGGATGATTGCCTTTGGATTATATTTGTTTTTCTATTTTCGTATCCTTGTTTCACCGAGACCGGATACTAAATGGGGATAATAGTACCTTGTTTTCTAGAAAATGTTAAAATATTTTAGAGATTATTAACTATAGAGATTATAAATTAGAAAGAATTGCGTTATGTTTATGCGTTTGCATAAAGAAGGACTGATTAAAGGTTTAGTCGGAAGTCTTATCTTAATTGGTTTAGTTCTTCTAGGTTCGCGGCGTTTATTATATTTTGACGCAGCGCTAACGCCTTATTTGTATGCCACAATATTTGCTGTTTTCGGAAGCATTTATCGTTACAGTGTTTGGGTTAGTCGTCCTCCGACTCAAACCCTCTTGAAACGGAGTATGCAATTTGTCTTTAGTCGCAATTTTTTTAAATACTTCGTTTTGGTTCTTAAGACATTTATTGAACAGATTGTCCTCCAAAAGTTTATTGGTCGCCGTAGTCCTTATCGATGGTTTATGCATTTTAATCTGGCATGGGGGTGTCTACTTGCTTTTGCTGTCACATTTCCGCTTGTGTTTGGCTGGTTACATTTTGAAAATCCCATCGGACATAAGAATTTATATCAATTAGTGGTCTTTGGTTTTCCTGCTCAGATTTTTAATCCTGATGGGATTATTGGTTTTTTATTCTTTAACGCCTTAAATTTCTGTTCAGTAATGATCATTATAGGAACGGTGATGGCTTTTACACGACGTTTTTTGAATCCGGGCGAGATGGCCATACAGACCTTTGCTCATGATTTTCTGCCACTATTAATTTTATTTTCGGTTGCTGCAACAGGTTTATTTTTGACATTTAGTAACCATTTTCTTGGGGGCGCACATTATCGAGTGCTAACCACCATTCATTGCTGGACAGTAGTCATGCTGCTTGTCTATTTACCTTTTGGTAAATTCTTTCATATTTTTCAACGAGCGGCCCAAATGGGAGCGGCTTTATATATTGAAGAAAAAGAATTTGGTAAACCGGCCTTATGTATACGTTGCCAACAGCCTTATACAAGCGCTATGCAAAAAGAAGATGTAAAAAAGATTTTAAAAGATATTGGTTTTCAATTTCAAACAGATGATCAGCCATCTATGCAAGACCTCTGTCCGTTATGCCGGCGACATATGTTGATGGTGACTCAGCATCAGCATTTAAAGGGTAAGTTTGATATTGATCACATTTAAAAGGAAAATTTATGGCTAAGTTACCTATTAGTAAAGAAGAAATCACCAAGCAGTTTGGGCCGCATTTAAAATATGAGCCTCCTGGCGGATGGGAATTCTCTGTCCAAGAACCAGACGCAAAGGTTAAAACACATTGCTGTTTTTGCGGACAGGGTTGTGGGATTATTTTAAAAGTTAAAGACAATCAGGTTATTGGCTTTGACCCGTGGGAAGCTTTTCCGTTTAATGAAGGTAAGTTATGTCCTAAAGGTGTCAAACGTTACATGCAGGGCTCTCATCCAGACCGGCTGATGTATCCCATGGAAAACCGTCCGGGTGAAGGTTATGTGCGTATTAGCTGGGAAGAAGCTTACACCAAGGTGATTGATGCAATTCAAAAGATTCAAAGTGAGCATGGTAAAGATTCTTTTGCCCTGCTTTCTGGTGTTTCTTTGACGAACGAAAAATCATATTTGATTGGTAAATTTGCACGAGTGGCTCTGCAGACAGCCA
>CAZHGK010000136.1:0-4724 GCA_964532095.1 uncultured Planctomycetales bacterium
TGTCGGATTAGGGGTGGCATGTGGTGGGGGTAGTTCGGCCCTCAAGAACTTGCCCAAACCCCATCATCCTATAAGGAAACAAACAATGTTGTTACAAGCGATAGACATACATAAGACGTATAAGCAAGCAGAGCAGATTGTGCCTGTGCTGCGGGGCATTAATTTGTCTATTGCTATCGGTGATGTCGTTGCCATTGTAGGCCCGTCCGGCGCGGGCAAATCAACATTACTTCATATTTTAGGCGGTTTAGATGCTCCAGATTCTGGTCGGGTGATCTGCGACGAGAAAGATATGTATTTACTCAGCGATGAATTGCGTGCGAGTTTGCGCAATAGCACATTCGGCTTTGTCTTTCAGGCATACCATTTATTGGCAGAATTATCTGCTTTGGAAAATGTGATTTTGCCACGAATGGTACAAAAAAATTCAATTAAGACAAGCGCGATTGAAGCTGAAGGGGTAAAATTATTAAGCCAACTGGGCTTGGGCCATCGTTTGACCCACCGTCCATCACAGTTGTCTGGTGGTGAGCAGCAGCGGGTTGCTATTGCCCGGGCGTTGATGAACAAGCCACGCATCATGTTTTGTGATGAACCGACCGGGAATTTGGATTCTAAAACCGGCGATGCGGTGATTGATGCGATTATGGATTTAAATAACAACCATCATATGGCCTTGGTGATTGTCACCCATGATGAGCAAATTGCTCGTCGGGCAAAAAGGGTAATTACCATGCGTGATGGTGTCATTGAACATATGACCGCGACAGTGTAGTCGTGGGTATAATAATAAAGGGGATATTACACAGTATGAAAATTTATTTAAATGGGAAATTGGTGGCAAAAGAAGATGCCAAGGTGTCGGTGTTTGACCATGGTTTTTTATATGGCGACGGGGCCTTTGAAGGGATACGTACGTACAATGGCTTGGTGTTTCGTTTAAAAGAACATATTGATCGTTTGTATGAAACCATGCATACGTTAATGATCGACCCACGCATGAGTCGAAAACAAATGACGGATGCTGTGGTGGCTACCTTGAAAGCCAATAAAATTAAAGATGGCTATATCCGTTTGATTGTCAGCCGTGGCGACGGGGATTTAGGTTTGGACCCACGCAAATGTTTTGGCAAGCCCAATGTGGTCATTATTGCGGATAAGATCTCTCTATATCCTGCGGAACTTTATCATAAGGGCATGGAAATTATCACTGTTCCGACGATAAAGAATAATCCCAACGCCTTAAATCCGCAACTTAAGTCGCTTAATTATTTAAACAATATCTTGGCCAAAATTGAAGCCACGCATTGCGGGTATAATGAAGCCATTATGCTTGATGAGCATGGCTATATCGGAGAATGCACGGGAGACAATGTGTTTATTTATAAAAATGGGGTGTTATCTACACCACATTTGTCTCGGCTGAAAGGGATCACCGCCCAGGCCATATTAGATATTGCGGCAGCAAAGAAAGTTAAGATTTATGAAGGCTTTATCACTCGTCATGAATTATACAATGCTGAAGAATGTTTCTTAACCGGAACAGCGGCGGAATTAATCCCCATTGTTAAGGTGGACGGCCGTGCGATTGGCACAGGCAAGCCAGGGGTTATGACGATGAAATTATTAGAGCTATTTAAACAAGCTACTAAAAAAGACGGTGTGAAATATGCAGTGTGATTTATGCCAAAAGAAAAAAGCGACGGTGCATTTAACTGAGATCGTCGATGAGCAGATGTCAGAAATGCATTTGTGCGAAGATTGCGCGCGGCAAAAAAGTTCCCAGATGGAACAGCAATTTGGTTTGGCTGATTTACTGGCAGGATTATCAGATTTGCAAAAGCCTGCGGGCACAAAAACAGAAGCCACCCAGCTGATCTGTTCGCATTGTGGCTTAAACTATGAGGATTTTCGTAAGTTCGGGCGCCTGGGATGTTCAGAATGTTACACCTCTTTTAAAGAACACTTAAGTGGGTTGCTCAAGAAAATCCATGGGTCCAATCGCCATTTAGGCAAGGCGCCTGTGACAGGTGCAAGCACAAAAGCTCCGATAGCGGTTCCAGCTGTTGTTCCGTCGGAAAATATCGATGATTTAAAGCGTCAGCTGCAAGCGGCAATTATCGATGAGGATTTTGAAAAAGCAGCATTGCTCAGAGACAAAATTAAAAATTTTGGGAAAAACGGTCATTGATCGAGCCAACATATGAAAATAGAAGAATTACTTAATCACACCGGAGAATGGCTGAGGGGCACAGGCCCACAAGCGCATATTGTTACCAGTTCGCGCATCCGTTTGGCGCGCAATCTGGCACGGGCCCCATTTCCAAATAAATCCGGGAAAAAAGATTTAGAAGCCGTATTTGCGACGATGGAAAAAGTCCTTGGCGACATTAAGTTGTTTAAAGGGGCAACCCTGTTTCGCATGAGTGAATTAGATCAGGTGGACCGGCAATTGTTAGTTGAGCGTCACTTGATGAGCCATGAGCATGCCTCGAATCCGGAAGGCAAGGGCTTATTGGTTTCCGCCGAGGAAGTCGTATCTGTCATGATTAATGAAGAAGATCATTTGCGCATTCAAGTCATGCGTTCCGGTTTGAATTTAAGTGAAGGCTGGGAAATCATTAATGCCATTGACGATGCTATTTCTCGCAATACGGAATACGCCTTTTTGCCGAGCTGGGGCTATTTGACAGCTTGTCCGACGAATACAGGGACAGCCATGCGCGGGTCAGTGATGATGCATTTACCGGCGCTGGTGATGACTAAACAAATTAATAAAGTATTAGCAGCGATTTCCAAATTGAGTTTTGCCAGCCGTGGATTTTATGGCGAGGGCACCCAGGCGAGCGGAAATTTCTATCAAATTTCCAATCAAGTGGCCTTAGGCCATAGCGAAGCGGATATTATCCAGAACATCAATGGGTTAATCCGCCAAGTGATTGAACAGGAAGAGCAAGCGCGCCAGGCGTTATTATTGCAAAATAAGCCCATGCTCGAGGACAAAATCTGCCGCTCGTGGGGATTGCTTAAAACCGCGCGCATCATATCCAGCCAGGAAGCTATTGAATTGTTTTCCATGGTGCGTTTAGGGATCGATATGGGAATTTTAAAAGATGTGAACCATAAGGCGCTTAATGAATTATTTATTATGATTCAGCCAGCGCATTTGCAAAAAATCGAAGGGAAAAAATTAAACGCGTTTGAGAGGGACACCAAGCGCGCGGTGGTGATCAGAGACAAATTGATTAAAACAGCGTAATAAATTTATCATCCATAACAGGAGAATCCTATGTTTAACCGGTTTACAGAGCGTGCCCGCAAAGTGATTGTCTACGCCAAGGAAGAAGCCCGGCGTTTTAATCATGATTACATTGGTACCGAACATTTATTGTTAGGTTTAATCCGCGAAGGCGAAGGTGTTGCCGCTGCTGTTTTGCAAAAACTCGGATTAGATTTAGAAACCATTCGTTTGGAAGTGGAAAAATTAGTCCAGCCAGGCCCTCAAACCCAGGTGATGGGAGATATCCCGTTTACCCCGCGCTCGAAGAAAGCGTTAGAACTTTCCGCCGAGGAAGCACGTGCATTAGGCCATAACTATATCGGGACAGAACATTTGCTGTTAGGTTTAGTTAAAGAAGGCGAAGGAATGGCATACCGCGTGTTATTAAACCTGGGACTCGATTTAGGAAAATTGCGTAATGAAGTCATGGAATTATTAGGTTCCGGTATTCCAGGTTATGGTCAAGCCCAGGAACCGGCAAAACCTGGTAAAACACCGGCGATCGATGCCTATGGCCGCAACTTAAATAAAATGGCCAAGGATGGCAAATTAGATCCAGTGATTGGCCGTGCCAGTGAAATCGAACGGGTGATCCAGATTTTATCTCGTCGCACAAAGAATAATCCAGTATTGTTAGGCGAAGCAGGGATTGGAAAAACGGCCATCGTCGAAGGTTTGGCCCAGCAAATCGTATCTGGTGATGTGCCGGAAGTTTTAAGGGATAAACAAATTGTGGTTCTGGATTTAGCCATGATGATTGCCGGTACCAAATACCGCGGACAGTTTGAAGAACGCATTAAGGCTGTCATGGATGAGCTCAAGCGTTCCGGAAAAATCGTTTTATTTATCGACGAAATCCATACCCTCGTCGGTGCTGGTGCTGCAGAAGGGGCCATTGATGCAGCAAATATCTTAAAACCTGCCCTTGCCCGTGGAGAAATCCAATGCATCGGGGCCACCACCTTAGATGAGTATCGTAAGAATATTGAAAAAGATGCGGCTTTAGAACGCCGGTTCCAAACCATTATTGTGGAACAACCGCCGGTGTCAGAAACAATTCAAATTCTTAAAGGATTACGTGATAAATATGAAGCGCATCACCGTGTTAAATATTCCGATGAAGCGTTAGAAGCATCGGCACGTTTATCTGACCGTTATATTTCCAATCGTTTCCTTCCGGATAAGGCTGTTGATATCCTCGATGAAGCGGGTGCCCGTGCGCGGTTGCAAGCCATGGTTGCTCCTGAAAGTATCAAGGAAATGGAAGCAAAGATTGAAAATTTAAAGAAGGAAAAAGAAGCGTATATCAAGCATCAAGATTTTGAGAAAGCCGCAAAGATGCGTGATGATGAACGTGAAGTGCGTGAGCAATTAGAGCGCGAGCGTTCACAATGGATGCAAAAGCGTGATGATACATCCATCGTCATTACCGAAGATGATATTG
>CAZHGK010000137.1:0-4581 GCA_964532095.1 uncultured Planctomycetales bacterium
AGTATTCCATCCACTTATTAACCCAGTCTCGTCTATAGTAGCTGTAAAAATATCAGTACTATAAGAATGTATTCCATCTTTATAAACGCTTCCCCCTTGTATCCTAATTTTATTTTCGTAAGCAACAACCTGTGGGAATGTTGTAGGAAAAGGGAGGTTTCCAATCTTCACCCAATCACTTAATGTTCCGTCATCCTTTTGAGATGAACAGTATATCTCGTCCGATGGTTTGAAATCCTTATTAAAACCTCCAACAACAAATATTTTCCCACGGTTGGTCACAAGGCCGAAAGAACTGATCCCTTTTGGAATATTTTTCTCATTCATCCAAGTCATTGTTTTGATAACTTGATATTCGTCAAGTTCGCAAGATTGAACAGCGGTTTGGAAATAAGAAATGTAACCTACCTTCCGGTAGCCCCCTATAATGTACAATTTGTTTCCCACAATTATCGAGTTAGAATCTGTAGTAACAATTGGGGGATTGAACGTTGTCCAACTATTGCCATCAGGTGTCATCGAGACCGTCATCACACCATCAATAGAATTAGAAATATAAAATAAATAATTTCGGTTATAAAGTAACGAACCAGGATAGAAACCAGAAAGATCAATTGAAGGAGGAAGTGATAAAGAAGTGGAACCACTTAAATTTGAAGGGCTACTAAAATCAATTGGTGTTTTATTAAGGGTTAATTTGGTGGTCGAATCAAGTCCTACAAAATACACATGATCTCCGAACCTGACCCCCTTCAGATATTTAAAATCCCCAATCGGAGCTGAGTTTTTTTTGGGAATAACGTCAAAGGAAATTTGTTTTTTATAATCAATTTTATTGCAACGATAATCGACGGTCAAGTTTTCGCCACCAATTACATAAAGAGAGTCGTATGCCGCTATCATTACGTGATTTTTAGTCGCATAAGGTAGTTTTACGCTCTCCTTAAACCAGTTTGTTAATTGTTTTCCTGGACTAATATGATTAGAGTATACACGATTAGAGTTTAATCCATATCCTATTTCACCACCTGATACTGTTAATAAACCCTTATAATAAACAGCACTAAGATTCGATGAAGGTTCCAACAAGGAAGTTTCTTTTTTCCAGGGACCTAAGTTACCAATATCATCAGTTTTAGTGGAATATGCGTCGCCAATCACTTCCCCGCTGTTTGCAATCCCGCCTAATAAAAAGACCACATCATCGGCCGCAACGACAGCAAAACCGCGCGTTGTTGGAAGCAATGGACCTTCTTTCCAATCAGTTAATAATCCCGTTGGAGTGAACCCGGCAGAATATGTTTTCCCTGAACCATCGGTAGAGAAGACTAATAAACGATTGTTTATTAAAACAGCTCTGTTGGAAAAAATGCCTAACGGAAGATCCCCAATGGTGTTAAATAATCTTTGCCCATCATATGAATATATTTTTCTAGTGGTGCCAGATGGGATGATAATTATTTTTTCATTAAATTTGACGCAAGAGGGTTGAACTAAAGGTTCTGGGAGGTGAGCGAAAAAAATGAAGGAGGATATATCGCTTCGATCAAGGAAATTAGATCGATATACTAAATCTATAGAATTCCCTGAATTATCTTTTCCTCCTATTATGTAAACAGCACCTTGAAATCTAATTGCTCCATGCATACTAGTCTTATTCCATCTTACTGATCCAGAAACCGTTGAATCCAAACCTTCCACGGATGTATATAAAATTTTTCCAATATTACCTACATCTACGTTGTCATCGTCAGTTGAATAATCAAATGGATCATACGCTTTATTCTGCGAATACGTAGCGATAGTTATTTTGGTCAATAACAAAAAAAATAAAATTGGTCTTTTTTTATTTAATTTCATTTTATAGGCCTTTTTTTGAGTTTTCATCATCTAATACCAATCTATTCATTAAAAATACCCCACACTTTTGGTAAGGTGGGACAGAAATTGAAACATCAACTTTAGGGGACATACCGGATTGAATTTCCCCAGCTCCCGCAGTTAATGCTCCGCCGAGCGCTTGACCAACAATGGGTTGCCCTGCTGTAGCAGCCACCGCTTGTCCAACTCCCATTACTGCCCCGGAGGCGGCGGAACTCATTAAACGAACTTCTTTATATTCTTTAACGGTCCCCTTTAGGCCTGCACTGCCATCTGGATGGAGGATTATTCCCTGAATAGAATATTCTTTACCCGACGGAGCAGGAAGTATAATTAAGTGGAATGTCACATTCACTCGGTCGTCCGATTTTAATATGCTCGCTGTCCCAATTAATTTCGTTCCTTTCGGAAGAACGACCGCATTGGTTTTGGGGCATAGAACAGGCTCATCGAGTTTCGCAACTACCGGAGATTCAAGATTAAAACTAAAAATGGCATTCTCTGTTGTTGCTTTTAAGATGGTCCCTGTAGGAAGAAACCAAGTCTCCTTGGAAGGAAATGTTTTAAGAACTTGGGGAACCTCATTTTCAGCGGAAAATACTTGGCAATTAAAACCGCTTAAACCGGCGAGAATAATACCCAAGAACACGTTTCTCATTTTTTTCCCCCTCTTCGCTTTTGTGGTCCATCGATACCTGCATCGCGTTTCTCGATGCGCCTCGTAATGGTCCCGTTGTCATTGAATACCCATAATGAGGCTTCACCGTCATCACTAACAGATAGCGAACCAATGGGCGTATCAAACGGTTCGCCTTTAAATCCATTTATAACAATGGCTGATTTCCCTTTATCTTCAATCACGTAAGCGTAGTGCGTACTTTTAGGAGAAAAAACAAGGGTTAATTGAATTTTCTTCACTGGTGGATCCTTGACTCCATCAATGACATAAACATATTTTGTTCCCTCTCCTCCGCAGTACGCGTAATGAGTTTGATCTGGCGAAAGAACTAAGAATGAACCAAAGCTTCCTCCTGCGGAGGCGATCCCATCCAAGGCTGGGCCTCTGATTCCATCAATTAACACATACCATTTATTAGTTAATTTCCCTGTTGAGTAAAGGTTTCCTGTTTAATCAAAAATTGCCCCCCCCTCAAGAGAATCAGCATATGCTTCCCCCTCAGCACCATCAACTACAGGGCAAACTCCCCCCATTTTCACCGCCGTATAGGCAAAACTTTTACTGTCTGGACTAAAACCATTTTTGTCCAAAATAATTTGTTTATAGCCATGGCCTTCCTCACCATTCGAAACAGTGAACCATAAACCATTTCCACTGCTAGCTCCATAAATAAACCTTTTGCTGTCGGGACTGTATACCCCGACGTTTTCGAGAATATTTTCGTAACCTTTTCCAATAATCCCGTTTTCAACTACGTGAAACATGCCATTTTTTTTAACAACGTATGCCAAACGAGTGCCATCAGGACTAAATAAAAATTTACCCATAACTGAATTATAAATTTCACTTTCATTCCCATCCACAACAGCAGTGCCGCCGCGATTTAAGAGGCCCCCGTAAGCGAATCTTTTCCCGTCCGGGCTAAATTCCATTCCAGTAATATCCCGAAATTTTGGACCCGGTATTCCATCAAAATAAACACTAACATCATCGTTTATTTTTCCTGCATAAGCAGAGTGGTTCCCATCCTCAGAAAAATAACAGGTGGTAAAATCATCAAGTAAGGGTCCTTCTTTACCATCCACTATCATTGTTACCTTTTTCCCTAGATGTCCCGAATAAGCATAATGTCCCCCAATTTTGCTAAACGTAATTAACCCAATTGAATCGTAAGTATTGGCGTCCTCTTTACCATCGTATACAAAAGCCCATCGGTCTTCCTTTTGGATTCCATATGCATAATGCAACGTCTCAGAAGCGATATATAATCGGGAGGCATCTTCCACAAGCATTTGAGGCTTGCCATTTATCACATAGGAGAATTTATTCCCACTTTCATTTCTTAACACCCCCATTAAATATTTATCTTTAGTTGTAGCCCAGGTAAGTGTTTTTTTTATGTAATAATCTCTATCACTTAATATTTGTGTTGTTTTGATATTTCTTATAATCCGTTTCTCAATCGGCATAGATGTGACACACCCAATTCCACCAAAAGCAATGACACCTAAACTAAAAACTATTCGCATATTCACCATGGAAGCTGCACCTTAACCTTTTTTTCTCCAAACCCAATGGCTTGGAATTTAATGAGGACTTCTTTTTTACCCCTTAAATGATTGAATGGAATTGCGCCAAATTCTGATTGACCAGGACTAAGGACTCCACCTTCCATTATTGGTTCGTTTCCTTCAATAATCGCTTTCGGCATGTAATAAGTTTTTTTCGATTCCGCCGCATTGGTGACGACAAATTCAATTCCTTCGTCTGAGGCATTGCGAATTGACCAAGTGAGATCTCCAAAGGAAAAATCTCTATCGACATATATACGCGAGGGATCTTTCCTGACTCTAACAAGTAAACTTTCAACCACCTTGGTAGGAACAATTCCATCTTTAACCAGCGGCTCCCGCTCCAGGGGGGGGGTAAGTGTTATTAACTGTTTATTTGGCACATTATTTATGGGTGGTTTTGATTTTTCAGGGTTTGGTTTTTTATTCTGGGCTCTCTTTTCTATTTTT
>CAZHGK010000138.1:0-4043 GCA_964532095.1 uncultured Planctomycetales bacterium
GAAGAAAGTCAATCGCCGTGGACGTTCCCTTTATTGATGGGAAAACAAGGAACCGGGGGAGGGTATTTTGGTGTTATGGATATACTTACTATTGAAAAAATAGTAACAGACACTAATTCATTGAACCCAGCCAGTGCGGCGATGAATGTTGTCAATAAATCTACTGGGGGGATTGATATGAACCCTATGCAGATGAGTTTAGAGGTTCGTGCTGGAAAAATTGGGGACAGTCACCAATTTCTGGGCACAAGCCCTGAAAGCGAAATTGGTAACAGTCCCCATTTTTCTGTGACAAATTTTGCACAAATTACCGGTGTGAAGTTTAACATCACCGAAATGACCGCAGTAACTGATTTGACGCCCATCCTTGGCTTGGTTCCAGCTAATTAAATATTGCCATTATAAAAAGTTTTGATATTATCAGTGTGTATGACATGCCGATACCCCTGTCGGTAAGCAATTTCCCCAAAGTACAAACAAAGATCTATCCATTCTTTATGGTATTCCAACCCGCCGATTAAAGGAACAGGTTCGTCGTAATATTAAACGGTTTCCAGAGGACTTTATGTTGGAATTAACGTGGGAAGAAACGGAGTCTTTAAGATCGCAATTTGCGACCTTAAAAAGAGGCGAACATATTAAATATTTACCATATGCTTTTACCGAACAAGGCGTGGCTATGTTATCAAGCGTTCTTAATAGTGATAGAGCTATTGAAGTAAATATTCAAATTATGCGTGTTTTTACTAAATTAAGAGAAATTATGATCTCGCACAAAGATCTTGCACGCAAAATCGAAGATTTGGAACGTAATTTTCAAGATCATGATAAGAAAATAGCGCTTATATTCGAGGCTATCAAACGTTTACTCAAAGAAAATGATGAACCTTTGAAACCTAAAGTGCCCTTCGGATTCCAACCACCTAAACCTGCATCTGTCCGTAAGCAGAGATTGGCCTGAACGTATCTTGACTCCCGCTAAAATCTGTGCTAAAAAGACAAAACTGAATTTTTAAAGTAGATCTCATTTTATAGAAAGGTGTTGCAATATGTCGACGATTAAATCAGTTAAAGCCCGTGAAATCATTGATTCCCGCGGTAATCCTACCGTTGAAGTAGATGTTTTATTGTCCTCCGGAGCGTTTGGCCGTGCCGCTGTTCCTTCAGGCGCCTCTACCGGTGAACATGAAGCGATTGAATTGCGCGACGGTGATAAGAGCCGTTATAAGGGGAAAGGTGTTTTAAAAGCTGTCAATAATGTGAATACCTCGATTGCCAAAGCCATTAAAGGAAAGGCTGCTGATTATAAAGCGATTGATGCTCAGGTCATTAAACTAGACGGTAGCGAAAACAAGGGCAATTTTGGTGCGAATGCGATTTTAGGTGTGTCCATGGCTGTTGCCAAGGCTGCAGCGAATGAAAAGAAGCTTTCTCTTTATAAATATTTAGGTGGTTCCAAGGCCCATGTCCTTCCAGTGCCGCTGATGAATATCATCAATGGTGGGATGCACGCTGATAATAATTTAGACGTCCAAGAATTTATGATCATGCCCGTCGGTGCCCCAACGTTTACCAAGGCTATGCAAATGGCATGTGAAGTGTTCCATAGTTTAAAAGGCATTTTGCACGATCGTAATTTGGCAACATCCGTCGGTGACGAAGGTGGTTTTGCTCCTAATTTAGGCAGCAATGAAGAAGGCTTGGATGTGATTATCGCGGCGATTGAAAAAGCTGGGTATAAGCCAGGGAAAGATGTATTCATCGCTCTTGATGCAGCATCGACATCATTTTTTAAGGATGGCAAATACGATTACAATGGCAAGATGATCACCTCCGATGAATTGATTGCCGCGTATGAACGCATGGTGAGCAAATACCCGGTTGTGTCCATTGAAGATGGTTTGGATGAGAATGATTGGACAGGTTGGAAAACATTGACCAATCGTTTAGGTAAAAGAACCCAGCTCGTCGGGGATGACTTATTCGTTACTAACGTGAAACGTTTAAAGCAGGGGATTGATACCAAGACTGCTAATGCGATTTTAATTAAGGTCAACCAAATCGGTTCTTTGTCTGAAACATTAGCAGCCATTGCCTTGGCCAAGAAAAATAATTACCATTCAATTATGTCTCACCGTTCAGGTGAGACAGAAGATGTGACCATTGCCCATTTGGCGGTTGCCACCAATATCGGCCAGATCAAGACGGGTTCTTTGTCCCGTACAGATCGGTTGGCAAAGTACAATGAATTATTGCGCATCGAAGAGGAATTAGGTAAAAAAGCGGTGTATGCAGGTGCCAACTGGAGCAAGATTTACTAATGCTTCGTAATGCTCTTTCCTTATTTGTGATAGCGGCGATCATCTTGGTTTTGTTTTTGCCGTCGTATGCCAAGATGCAGGATTTAAAACAGAAGAACCGTCTGTATAAAGAACGAATCGCCGCATTGGAAAAGCGCAATAATGAATTAACCGTTGAGCGAGAACGTTTACAAGACGATCCTGTTTATCTCGAGAAGGTAGCGCGAGAAAAAATGGGTTTAATCCGCGACGGTGAAACAGTTTATAAAATTACCCATTGATCATCCACCGTCCCCTAACGGTGTAAATTCTTAACACGTCCCCCTTATTAAGCATGTGTTTCGTTTAACACCATCTGAATCAAGAGCAGCGGGGTTCATCCTCGCTGCTTGTTGTGTTGGTTTTGCCATCCATGTGGGCATAGCCCAAGAGTGGCATTTCTTTAATTGGCTTAAAACCCCAGTCATCATTTCCCATCGCGTTTCGAAAATCAATATCAATCGTGCCTCTGCCCGTCAATTAGATAGTTTGCCGGGCATTGGCCCTCAATTAGCGCAGCGCATTATCGAGGACCGTAAAATTCATGGGCCGTATCGTTCTTTAGAGGATTTGAAGCACGTTAAGGGAATCAATCGAAAGCTGAGGGAGAAGATCATCTCTAATATTATTTTTTAGTTTGCGATAAAGCTTGGGCCGGTGTTGTGGAGCCGAACAATCAGACGTTTTTTGCCAGGGTTTACGAAGAATTACAGATTGGGTGTAGCGACCCGCTTTATTGGAGCGTTCTTGGCTAATATATCTGCTCACCACCCAAGCTGTAAACTGAGTAAACGGCAAAAATACGTCGTGAGGCGTAACAATACCGGGCAAGATTTACAGGCATAAATTTTGACGAGCACATCCTGAAAGAATCTTGACTAGCCTTATCAATTCAGCTATGCATTATCCTTGTTTATACTTAGCAATCACATTCATCTTCGGTCTATCCATCGGATATCTATATCCTCAAGGCATATGGTTTTATTTACTGCTAATCGTAGGCAGTATCGCAGCATACTTTTATCGACGACAATACATATGGATCTACATAGGATTCTTATTCTTAGGGGCGCTATGGCTTGCAAAAAGTTTCTACTTACCCAATGATCACATTAGCCTTAAATCACAATCCAATATGCTGCGCGGAATTATTGTTTCAGAAATCAATACCCGACAATGGGCTAGTGCTTCTAATCAGGAATTTATTTTAAAGTTAAGCCAATGTTCTCGCTTCGGCCAATGGCAGTCAGCGTCGGGGAATATACAGGTACGCGTATTTAAGAACATAAGCCTTAAGTACGGTGATGATATTGTAATCCGAGGCAAGTGGATTAATTCAAAGCCAGTGCCTGGTGGTTTTGATTATGATGCGTATTTGCGGCGAAAGGGAATCAGTGGGGTGATGGCCATCGGTAAGTTTGGTCTGTGTGATATTAAACAACACGAGCAAGGGTTATGGGTTAAAAAAATGTCGTTGTTGGCAGCGAAACGCATGGCCCAAGTGTACGAACAGTTTTTGCCTGCGTCGTATGCACATTTAACAGGGGCCATGGTGTTGGGTTTACGTCAACAAATGCCCAAAGACATCCAGCAATTGTTTGTGCGCACTGGCACGGCGCATATTTTAGCTATTAGCGGGATGAATGTTGGTATTGTTGCTGGGATTGCGTTCTTATTTTTTCGTGCCTTGCAGGTGCCGCGCAT
>CAZHGK010000138.1:4053-4553 GCA_964532095.1 uncultured Planctomycetales bacterium
TTCGCGCGTTTGCTGCGGCTCTTATTTAATTGCTTTAGTAATTGTGTTGATGTATGCAGCCATTAGTGGGTGTCAGCCGTCGGTGTTGCGGGCTGCGTTTATGACAGGAATTGTTTTGGCAACCTTTGTTATTGAAGAAGAATCAATTCCTCCAAATGCCTTAGGCGTTGCGGCATTGGTCTTATTGCTTCTAGACCCGTGGTTATTATGGGATATTGGTTTTCAACTATCTTTTGCTGCGGTCGTTGGTATTTTATTAGTTTTACCGTTATGCCGAAATTTTAAAGGGAGCATGTTAGAGTGGTTGTGGGTGCCTGCGACCATTAGCATGGGAGCATGGCTTGCCACAACGCCAATTATGTTCTATCATTTTCATTCGTTAACGCCGGTAGCGATTCTCGCTAATATTCCTATTGTTCCGTTGGCAGATTTGGTCATGGTTTTGGGGCTATGTTTAGGAGGGACAGGGTTAGTATTTCCAAGCTTGGCCTTCGCTTTTG
>CAZHGK010000139.1:0-4462 GCA_964532095.1 uncultured Planctomycetales bacterium
GTCGCGGTACAAGACATCCTTAAATTCCGTGCTTTCCTGCCAGACTTGCATGGCGCACGATTGGATAATTTCGTAGGCGGCATCCCTGGTTAATCCCTTTTTCATCAATTCCAACAAAATGCGTTGGGAATAAATCAAACCCCGTGTTTTGGACAACGAGTTGATCATATTCTTCGGGTACACCAACAATCCCTCGACGATGGGGATGAATTTATTGAGCATGTAATTTAAAGCGATGGTTGAATCTGGCAAAATCACGCGTTCCGCAGAAGAGTGGCTGATATCGCGTTCGTGCCAAAGATTGATATTTTCAAATGCCACGATGGCGTTTGCTCTTAAAATACGGGACAACCCGCAAATGCGTTCGCAGGTGACAGGATTACGCTTATGCGGCATGGCTGAGGAACCGATTTGACCTTTAAAGAATGGTTCTTCAACTTCCAAGATTTCTGTCTTTTGCAAGGCACGGATTTCAGTAGCAAACTTTTCTAAGGAACTGCCGATAATGGCAATGATCGACATGAAATGCGCATGATGATCGCGTTGGATAATTTGGGTGGCCACATTCGCAGGCTTGAGCCCCAACTGTTCGCAAACATATTCCTCGACGGAAGGATCAACGTTGGCATATGTCCCCACAGCACCGGATAATTTCCCCATGCGCATGGTTTCGCGAGCTTGGACTAAACGTTCCAAATTACGGTTCATTTCATCGTACCAAATCGCCAACTTCAAACCAAAGGTGGTTGGTTCTGCGTGCACCCCGTGGGTACGGGCAATACAAACGGTATCTTTGTATTTTTTGGCTTTGTCTTTAAGAACAAGGAGGAGTTTCTTAATATCGGCAATGAGCATGTCCGATGCTTCAACGCATTGCACCGATAAAGAAGTGTCTAATAAATCTGAGGAGGTCAATCCCATGTGCAGATATTGCGCATCAGAACCCAGGTTTTGCCCGACATTTTGGATGAAAGCAACAACGTCATGCTTGGTGCGTTCTTCCAAACGACGGACTTCTTCTAAATCGAACTTGGCATTCTTGCGAATCTTTTCCATCGCTGCCTTTGGAATTTGCCCCAATTTGGTCATGGCTTCACACGACAAAACTTCAATTTTAAGCATAATTTCCATCTTATGCTCGTCTGACCAAATACGGGTCATTTTTGAAAGGCTGTAACGATCGATCATGGACTCTCCTTCATTTTTTGTTTAAGTCTAAGACTGGATTGAGTTTACAGATTAGCTACTAAAACGGGTGGTAATATAGCAGAGAAAATCCTCACGGTCAACCACAAAAACCCGTAAAAATGATAAATTTTTCCTAACCCATTGATATTTATTGAGATACGTTTGTGTTAGTATCTGCGTTTGTTGGGGGTTCTTCGGTGTTTGCTGGTATTTCTCCGGTGTTGGCTGCCGGCTCTTCGGTATTAGCCTGCGTTTCTTGATTAGCTGGCTCATTCATTTCCGGGAATTTTTCATCAAAATATTGGGCGGTCACATCGACGCTTTCCTGCATAATTTGAGGAATTTCTGAAAGTAATTTTTGACCGTCCGGTGAAGAATAAAAAGCAATAAAGGCATTTAATTGTTCGTCAGTAAATTTAGCAGCATATAGAGGAACCAGGCGCTGGATGATTTCATCGACGTTGACGCCTGATTTAATTTTCTGTGTTTGAGGATCGTCGGCAGGCATGGATTTAATCATCAAATCCAAGTTTTCTTCCATCGCTTTTTTTGTGTCGAAGACATCAATAAATTTAAGGATTAAGGTTGTTCGCTCTGGGGACACGCTTGCTGCTGGAGCAGCAGCTGCTGGTTGTTCTGTTTGGGCAAAACCCATCACAGGCGCCATCAATAAAGATATGGTTAACATTAAAGAAATTCTGTTCATATGGGCCCCCTTAAGTTTATCGAACGGACCTGGTCCCTGGAGCTCAAGGGACCAGGTCCGTTCTATTTGAAAATATTTTAAACCACTGGAAGAATATCTAAAAGGAATATTTGAGATAATTTTATGGCTATGCTACTATAACCGCCATGATTGACACATTTCGCCGGAACATCGACAAAAGCCTGGCTTCTTTTTTAGACCGCGTCAAAAAAGATTATAAGCTGCATTTGGTTTCTCCCCTTTTATTTGAAAGCATCCGGGAGTTTACCCTGCGCGAAGGCAAACGCATCCGTCCCTTATTATTGCTTTTGACCTATAAGGCGTACAGTCCTGCAAATAAAAAAATTGCCCTCTCTTTATATAATGCGTCCACCTGCATGGAATTCCTGCATAATTTCATGCTCATTCACGACGATATCATCGACCGTTCGGATTTGCGTCGCGGCAAACCCACCATGCACAAAATCCTGGCCCATACTGTCAAATGCCCCGACCCTGACAAGCTTGGCATTGATTTAGGCATTATCGCCGGAGACATTGTTTATGCCTTAGCCATTGATGCGTTCCTCGCTGTCAATGAGCCCTTAGACCGTAAAGAAAAGGCATTAAAATATTTTATCCAGACCGCCGCTTTTACCGCCATGGGCGAATTCATTGATACCGTGCACGGTGTCGATCAAATCCAACAGGTCACGGAAAAAGATGTGTACTTAAATTATTCTTTAAAGACAGCCCGATATACCTTTGATTGCCCGATGGTGACTGGCGCCATCTTAGCAGGTGCTGACAACCGCGAACTTAAAAAAATCGGTAACTTCGGCTTGTTAATTGGCCAGGCATTCCAGATCCAGGACGATATTATTGGTATTTTTGAGACGGAAAAAAATATTGGCAAATCGATTCTCAGCGACCTGGCTGAATCGAAGAAAACCTTGCTCGTCTGCCACGCCTTTCGCGTATTAAAAGGAACGGCGCGCGCTGATTTCTTGGCCATCTTCGCTAAGAAAACAAAAACAATGGCGGATTTAGAACGGGTCAAACAACTTTTTATCGAATGCGGTTCTTTGGATTATGCTTTTGATGCTGTTAAAACCAGACTTAAACAGGCTCGTCATATTTTAAACGGGCTTAAGATGCAACAACATTACCGCAGCCAACTGCATGGCGTACTTCTTAAACTTTTTGGCCATAGCCAGCGCATGGCCCAGGCCAATTCCAGTAACATTCAAATATTTTAAATTAACCGCGCTGCAATCTCATCTAAACGCAGCCGGCCTTCCATTGTTGTCGCTAAACGATTACCTTGTTGTGCTAAATATTTTTGTTCAATGAGATCTTCCATAAATTTCTTCTGCGCATGGTCTAATGAATACTTCATTTCCTTAGACAATGCCTCTAGATCAATTCCGGCATTCATGCGCAAACCAAAAATCACACGTTCTAAAAATAATGTGCGCGCCGATAAATCCTCTGTCCCTTCAATAGCTCGTCCCTGGGAGGCCATCTGCTCTAAATATACATTTAAACGTGATTGGTTCCACCAACGTTTCCCGTCGACAAAACTGTGCGCTGCCATGCCCAACCCAATGTAAGGAACGCCTAGCCAATAACTTGTATTGTGCCTGGATTCTTTGCCAGCTCGGGCAAAATTACTGACCTCATACTGATGGATCCCAGCCTTACCAAAGGTATCAACGATAAGACGATAATGCTCCTCTAACAACTGCGTACCGTCGAGAGATATTTGCTGGGCATAGAAACGACTGTTGGGCTCGACGGTCAATTCATAAATAGATACGTGCTGTGTTGCTAATTCCACCATGGCCGTTAAATCTGATTTTAATTCTGCTGTCTTCTGCCCCGGGAAACCGTACATCAAATCCACATTAATATTATTGATCCCTGCCTGGCGTAAACAATCCACAGCGTTATAAATTTGTCTGGAATTATGTGCACGTCCCAAGAATTTTAAATACGCGTCATTAAAACTTTGCGCCCCCAAACTTATGCGATTAATGCCTAATTCCTTTAAAATTTTTGCTTTTTCTAAAGTCATGTCTTCCGGATTTGCTTCAAGCGTGACCTCAGCCTCGGGAATTAATTTCCAGTGTGCATAAATGCCGCGCAATAATTTCATCAATGCATCAGCATTCATGTGCGATGGTGTGCCTCCACCAAAATAAATTGTATTAATTTTTGATGGTGAATAATTTTTTGTTTCGCATAAAATTGCGGACGCATAGTCATCGCTGCGATGATTTTGTCCAACAGCGACGGAGAATGAGCAAAATAAACATTTGCTTGAACAAAAAGGAATGTGGATATAAAGACTAAAATTTTTCTCAATCATAAAAAAATTTTTCAGATTTTTTTTGCAATGAACGCATCGTGTGCTAATATCTTAGTAACAAATCAATCCTTAAGAAAGGAGCTAAATATTATGGCAACCAAGAAAAAAGCCAAAAAGAAAACAGCTAAAAAAAAGTAATTGTTTTTACTTATTCTTTACATGAAACCCTCTGATTTGTCAGAGGGTTTTGTGTTTATAGGCCTGCTTTTCCACCCAAC
>CAZHGK010000140.1:0-3234 GCA_964532095.1 uncultured Planctomycetales bacterium
TTTTAGCACAGTCTTTCCTAACTTTCAAATTGTACAGTTTTCAGGAGGATACGCCCTGCTAGAAACAAAAAGTATGTAGGCGGCTCTGGAACCGGAACCACACTACCAACAAAATCAGTAGAATAATTTAAGATAACGCCACTAAACTCAGGATCAGAAGCAAAAATCCAATAATCCTTCTTAGGATCTAATCTTACACTTAAAGGAATAGAGACCCATCGTGAGACACTATCCAAACTATTCTCTGTCATAAAAGTATGCGAACCACCCCCCAGATTCTTATCACCAGGAAAAGGATAATAATCAGGCTCATATAGCCGATACGGTACTGAGCCTTCAACTAAGGCGAAATAAGCCGTTATACTTTGAGCAGGGCCTACAAATGTAGGTGGATTAACACCATCCCCATTGATCTCAATTCCAATCTCTTCTGGAGTTGCCCCTTCAGCTAAGCGGCGATATATATACTCCTCTCGTGCTAGATCATACACATCCATATACGGCGTAAGATAAGCACCTATTGAAATAGAACTCAACATAAACGGAGCATCAACAGTAAATTGAAATGCTTGTCTTACAATAAACTGATTTGCTGGAGCCCCTCCTAGACCTATTTTAGTGAATCCAGGACCAAAGAAAGTATCATTGGCTTGACCATACCCAATACCTGTGGGGTGAATATGACTTGATGGATCAATAGGAATGCTTGCATTTGCATTAATTTGGGACATCAACAACATCGCTACAACAACAAAACATTTCTTCATAAAAACCTCCTAAATAAAACCTTCTTTATTCAATCGAAAACGACGCATTAACAACTGCTGTTACCTTCTTTAACAATGATGAACTATCATTAACCCCATAATCAGACACATCCATTGAATTTACCGCCGTAATCTGAAAAACACCCATTCTAGCCGAGCGAATAAACCCGATCTTATTGCCTGTTGCCTTAACCATGTTCCCCGCACGTTGCTTGGCATTTTCAGTCGCTAACGCAAGCATCTGGATCTTTAACTCATCTAGCTTGGTGTAATAGTATTCCGGGGCCCCAGATTCGAAGGCCACATCCTGATTAATCAAATCTGTCGCCTGGCGTGAAACACTAGAAACCTTATCCACTTGGGTTGAAGAAACTTCTATGGGTTGAGCAAATATATAATAATCAAGCTCATTGGTGTCTTTGCCATCCTTATTCTTTTTTAATACCTTCTCAGTGACTATTTGCTGAATAGTAACCTCAGCATCTGACAAACCTTGATCCAAGAAGTATTTTTTTACTTTCTCCAGATCATTTCTTATGCCCTTATAGCCGCTGGATAAATCCGGAGCCTTATAACTAAATGAAGATTTCCAAACAATCTTATCGCTTTTGATCTCCCTCTGGGCCGAACCCGTGACATTAACCACCTGTTCTTTAAACTTCACTACAGTCAGAACCCCTTTAGTTAATATAAGACTTGCCGCGATCACAGCTATTGCTATGCATACCCCTAAAATAATGATCTGTGAATCTTTAAAACCATTTTGTCCCTCCATATTCACTACTCCTTTGACTATTGAATGTTAACATCTTTACTATATAAACTTATGACACTTCCCCATATCAAACTGACTGAATCACCACACATCTTATGTCTCCACCTCAGGATTATATTTGTCTTCTTCAACACCAAAAGTCCAAGCAACAGCTTCTTTAACAGTTCTCATTGTAGGCGGTACACGCAGCGTATAGAAAGCTCCGGTTGATGGGCATTTAACCTTAACCAAGAATATAGGCTCTTCAATGGGACTTATATCTATTCGAATTAATTCATACTCATCTTCTCTGTCTAAAATCTTATGTGTAACCTGTGACAAAAACTTGGCATAACCTAATTCTTCAATACAAATCCTTCTGACTTCTGCATTCGGCTCATTTAAGATGTAATCAGCGTTAAGATTTCCTGATTTAATAAAATTATTTAATTTGTGCGAGATTATCACCCCTCTAATAAAAACAATTTTTTCTAATAGATCGCCTTTCTCGTCATATTCAGACCTTACACCGTGACGTGTTCCTCTAAAATATTGCTCTCTTATCCGCAATTGACCGTTTTGGTGCCAATACAAAGAAACCCCGTGCAGCTCATTGTGTCTACAATTATTCTCCGATATCAATCGTCCTTGGCTATTCCACTTTTTACGAACCCCATGAATAAGACCGTTTCGATAGGTGATCAACTCTTTACTTCCATTGGGGAACCACTGTGTGCGCACGCTATGCAATTTGCCTTCTTTATATACTTCTTCTAAACAGGGAAGACCAGTTTCATGCCATGTCTTATGAATTCCACTGGGGTGACCTGCATTGAATAAACCTGAAAATTTAAGAACTCCATTTGAATAATACTTCGTTCTAACCCCGTTAATAACTCCATTAACATAGGTTTCTTCTAAAGCGATCTGACCATTTTCATGCCAAGCCTTATGTGAGCCTGACAGTAAATTGTGATGATATTGAGCCTCAGTCTTTAGATTTCCATTTGAATACCACTCATGACTTACACGATACTTCTTGCCGTTTTGATAGAAATCATGTGAGCATATCTGCCCATTGTCGTGCCAACACTGACAAACTCCGTCAATTTCTCCATTTAATAGCAAATATTTAAACTGCAGCTGACCATTCGGATGAAACCCAACACATTCCCCATTTCTGGCCGTTTCATCAAAATATTGCCATTGTATCCGACCTCTTGCAGCGGAGTAATTTAAAGTCCTAGTCTGAGACATAGCGACTGCCAATCCCTTTTGGTTGATACTCCCGTTGCCGGATCACCTTATATTCTCCCGGTTCAAAAACGATCGTTTTGTGTTCCGGATGATTTAATTTAGCCGGGCTGTCACTATCCACCCTAAAATACAAAACTCCGTCACTTTCATAAACCTCACCCTTATCCAACTCATGGAAATGTCCTGTCACTTCCCCCTCTGCTAATACCAAACTCTTTTGCTTTAAAACATCCTTCGGCATTTTATTTACACGTACAATCAGCAAATCACCCTGTCTTTTCATAAATTACTCCTCTTATCTTTATTCTTTCTTTATCTTCGTTAAGGAAGAAAACCTATTGTCCCTTTACCTGCACCAGACCAACAAAGAGACCTCTCATCCGTAATAGCGCTTTTTATGTCTTCTTGTGTAATAACAGTGCCCGATACATCAGAAACCCGTAAAGAGGCCTTCCT
>CAZHGK010000140.1:3244-3564 GCA_964532095.1 uncultured Planctomycetales bacterium
TCACAGGATCCTCCGAAATTAAAAAAATAATATAAATCACACCTCTATACTAAAGGTGCAATGCGACAGCATTAAGTCGCGTAAAATATTATGGTTAGATCTTCTTGAGGGCTTCTTTTAGAATTCCGGCAAGAATATCTCTAAACTCCTGTGGCTTAATCACTTCAATAAGCGGTAGCCACGTCATAAGCACGTGCAGGGCTTCTTCATATTGGCCGACCATGGTGCTAATGACCAGGGAGCCATCTTTTTCTGTCTTTACGATCTTCTGGGAGGGGAAATACTTCTTTTGCTTAAAATAGCCAGCTATCTTGGCATCG
>CAZHGK010000140.1:3574-4459 GCA_964532095.1 uncultured Planctomycetales bacterium
GGCCGAGAACCAAAGATTAACGCTGTTATCTAACATGATCTTTAAGTTATCCGGCATATTAAAAGACTTACTTAGCAGCTTAGCTTCTTTGATCTTCTCAAGGCGAAAGGTGCGGATCTGTTCGTTTTCATCTAGGCAGGCTAGTAAATACCAAAAACCCTCATAATTAACGATCTTCAAAGGCCAGATTACATAGGACTTCTCCTCTTTGGTCTTATCATAAAGAATGCGGGTTATCTTAGATTCATCAATGCCTTCCTCAAGCGTTTCTAAGCATACGAAATCTTTACGGATTACATTCGGCATCTTGATAAAGTATGGTGTGTCCATCGTTGTGGAAAAGAGCTTCTTTAAGATCCCTGAATAAACCTTAGGGAAACGGCCTCCTAAGGTTTCGGATAACTCGTAAAAAAGAGCCATTAATGAGGCCTCTTCATTACTAACACTGATCTTCTTTAATGAAAAGCCCTCCATAAAAGAATAATGCCCTTTGTGATTTGAGACCAGCGGGAACCCGGCTTTATCTAGCAAATTGATATCAAGCTGGGCGGTTCGTACCGAGATGTTGAATTCTTTGGACAGACTATTGATGTGGATTTCTTTGTCGGAATCCAGCTCGTTTAGGATGCGGATAAGTCTAAATAGTTTTGGATCGTAATCTGGCATTAGCTGTCCTATATCATTCTTTTATTCTCGAAAATACAGAGCTATTTTTACCCAAATAGTTCATCGCCAAATTTCTTATGCCAGACTCGAAACACAACCCTTCTTTCTAACACTAGATCACCCTGTCACCTTGTCCAATAGTACCCCTGGGGAAGAACAGGTAATTGTTCTTGCATAGATTTCTTTAATACTTTCTTAGCGGCAACTACATCCAGTTCA
>CAZHGK010000141.1:0-369 GCA_964532095.1 uncultured Planctomycetales bacterium
AATAGTCTTTCTGCAGGAGGAAACATAGAGATGCCTATGGGCGATAGTCCTTGGGGTTCATACTTTGGTATGTTTAGAGATAAGTATGGTATTGAATGGATGGTAGATTTTGACAAAAAATTCTAGTTTAGATTTAGGGGCATTTGTCAGTCTCTCAGGCTCTATTCTGTTAGCCTCACTAAGTGCAAGCATTGCAAACGTTGCGTTGCCGACCCTGGTTGAATCTTTCCATGCTTCTTTTCATGAAGTGCAGTGGGTTATCATCGCATATCTTCTTGCGGTCACAACACTGATTGTGGGGATTGGACGTGTTGGAGATATTGCTGGCCATCGACGAGTACTTCTATTTGGAACATTTCTTTTCACATT
>CAZHGK010000141.1:379-4350 GCA_964532095.1 uncultured Planctomycetales bacterium
ATTGGCCTCTGTGTTCTGCGGTATCGCATCGACGCTGGGTTTGTTAATTGTGGCCCGGGTTGCCCAGGGGTTGGGGGCTGCGATCATGTTGGTGTTGGCTATGGCATCCGTCCATCAGACGGTCCCAAAAACAAAGATCGGCAGCGCGATGGGGGTGTTGGCAACAATGTCCGCCATTGGCACGGCGCTTGGACCAACGCTTGGTGGACTTTTGATTTTTGCATTTGGCTGGAGAGCAATCTTTTTTGTTACGGCACCTTTGGGCATTTTACTGTTCATCCTCGTCTATCATTATTTTCCTGTTGATCCTCGTAAGGAGAAATTAGAACGAACGGGCTTCGATATTCTTGGCATGCTTTTACTTGCATTGACACTTGCCGCATACTCGCTGGCCATGACCATGGGGCATGGCCAATACGGGGCCCTTAACTTGGCTTTATTGTTCACTGCTGTTTTAGGGGCCGTTTTATTTGTCATCGTTGAGACAAAGGTTCCTTCACCATTGATTCGGGTAGAGATATTTCATAACCGGGTAATGAGTGGAGGGTTTGTTATGGGCGTCTTGGTTTTAACAGTGATGATGGCAATCTTTGTCGTCGGGCCATTCTATCTGTCTCGCGCTTTAGGGTTGGATACTGCCCATGTGGGCATGATTATGTCGGTTGGTCCGCTTGCTGCTGCAGTGTCAGGCATTCCTGGAGGTCGACTTACAGATAAATTTGGTGCGCAATTAATAACGATTTTGGGTCTTATTGCAGTAGGTGGGGGATCATTGGTTCTTGCAAATGTTTCATTAGGGGTAGCAAGTTACGCTGCGGTTATTGCTGTGATCAGTAGCGGCTACTCGCTTTTTCAGACGGGAAATAACACAGCAGTCATGTTGGATATTCAACCGGACCAAAAGGGTGTTGTTTCAGGATTGCTTAATCTTTCGCGTAATCTTGGTTTGATTACAGGAGCATCAGTAATGGCAGCTGTATTCGCGTTTGCGTGTGGCACAAATGATAATATCGTTGCTAGGCCCGAGGCTGTTGCTCATGGGATGCAGGTCACATTTGCCCTGGCAGCAGTCCTGATGGGTGTCGCTCTTGTAATTGCCTTGGCAAGCCACCAACGCACCGCTTCTTCACACAGGTTCTAATAAATAATTCTTTTAAAGGTTTTTTCTTAAGGAGAAGAGTAATGAACAATAATGAGTTTGTCTATACAACCTATATCAGAACGACGCCAGAAGAGCTTTGGCGGGCCATCACCAATCCTGAATTTACCCGTCAATATTGGGGTGGTCATGAAAATATATCCGATTGGAAAAAGGGTGCCAAATGGCAACATGTTTTTGACAGCGAAAAACTTATTAGAGTTACCGGCCAGGTGTTAGAAAGCGTGCCACCCAAGCGCCTGGTGTTATCCTGGATAGATCCGCAAGATACAAGCGATGAATCCCGGGTGATTTTAGAAATCGAAGCCGTTGCAGACATGGTGCGGCTAAACATTATTCACGGAAGTTTCAAAGATGGTTCAATTATGGCTAAAAAGATTGTCGTAGGTTGGCCGTTGGTGCTCTCAAGTTTAAAATCGTTCTTGGAAACTGGAAAAGCGATTGATATCGCGGCTGTTAAAAGCTGTAGCGCAAAAAAATAGTTTCTTAACACTGTCGAGAGGATAGTATTTACTACGTAATTTTACGTACTTTTTGCGTACTTTCTCTAATTGGTAAATGATCTTATTTCTGTAAAATGAAAGTGTTGTCATTTTAAGATAAGAAAATTGAGAAAAAGGAGAAGGTATGATCAACGATTTAGCTTATAAAGTAACAACTGATTTTATGAGGACATTAGCACATCCTACCCGTTTAAGGATCATTGAAGAACTTAAAAGAGGAGACAAAAATAGTGATGATTTATCAGAGTCATTTAAAATGAGCAAAGCCAGTGTTTCCCGACATTTAAATGTTCTTTGTAACGCGGGGATCTTAACTTCTCAAGTTAGAAAAACAACGGCGTATTATCAAATTTCGGAGCACGAAATAACAGCAGTGACGGATCAAATTTTTAAATTAAAGTAGATGTTTTTAAATGTTGATGATCTGGTAACTACCGTGAAGATCGCGTTCGTAACGTTGCAAGCAATATTAGTCTAAGGAGAATATGGCAGATGAACGATGCGTGGTCTGTGGCCTAACGGTTAATAATAAAATCATTGTTATCCATAAAGAAAAACAATACAAATTGTGTTGTTATCGATGCAAAAAGCGATTTGAAGCAGATGCAGAACAATATGTAAAATAAGCTTCGCTTTCCTTCTTAGAAAATTTTAATCCTATCTTCATCCTCCCTTCATCATGTTTTCAATATACTGCGATTATTGGTATTGATTGTATTTCGGACCATTAGATAAAGGAGAGGTAAATTTATGAAAAATTTAAAATCAGAGGTTTTAGAAAACACAAGGGATTCACATAAAGTCGAAGGGATTAATCCAAAGCAGAACGAACACATGTTCCGGACAAAGAATACAATTCCTCAAAAGATTAGAATGCAGATGGTTGGTATTTTACAAGATCGCCTTGCAGATTCGATCGATTTGGGGATCCAGGCCAAGCAAGCCCATTGGAATGTGAAAGGGCCTGATTTTATCGCCTTGCATGAACTATTTGATAAGATCGCTGAAGAAGCGGAAGAGTATCCGGACCTTATTGCTGAACGCATCGCCCAATTTGGTGGGACTGCAGAAGGGACAATCCGTGTGGCCGCTAGTCGTTCCAGCTTACCAGAATATCCTTTAAATATTACGACGGGTAAGCAACATGTCGAGGCTTTATCTTTTGCCTTGGCAACGTATGGGGAATTGATCCGTACAGCCATAAATCAGGCGGCTGATCTTAGTGATCCTGCGACAGCAGATATATTCACCTAGATCTCGCGCAGTGTGGATAAGAATTTATGGTTTATAGAAGCCCATAATCAAACAGAAAAATGAAGGTAGACTTGGCATCACCATTAGCATAGAGCAATCAACCTTCCATCTGCCCCTGTAGAATATTGCAGGGGTTTTTATTTGTGTAGAACAAAATTTGAAAGGACTGTAGAATCAATCAGGTTAAAAAGGCCTTTAAGGATGCAGGATCATGAGGAGATGAAATGAATAATATTTTTGTCGGGAATATTTCTTTTGATGCAACTAAGGAAGATCTTAAAAAACTTTTTGAGTTATATGGATCAGTAGCGGATGCCAAGATTATGCTCGGGAAAAAAGATAAATCCCGAGGATATGGTTTTGTGGATATGCCTAATGAAGAAGAAAAAATCAAAGCCATTGCAGACCTAAATGGCAAGGCGTATATGGGGCGAGAACTTGCTGTCAGCGTTGTTGTCCCAAAGGCTAAGAGTGAATTTAAGCCCAAACGACGTGAAGAACGAAAACCACGACCTACGGGAAATGTTGTGCCTTTAGACAAGCCTCCCCGCAAGGGCAGGCCAACTGAAAATAATAGACCAGCCAAGCCGTGGGTGAAGAAATCCAGTGGCTCTACACCGACGGGAACGCCTCGGGAATCAAAGCCGTGGCAAAAGAATAAAAGTTTTGGGAAATCCCCAAGTAGCAAGACCGGTGGAGCATTTGGCACACCAAAATCATGGGCCAAGAGGCCGGACAAAGGATAAAAGATGATCAATAAAAATTGGATAATACTATTTTCCTTGTTAATGGCAGGGTGCGCTCATTCGTTGCCTCCTCTTAAAACTGTTGAGAAGGTGGAATTAAACCGTTATATGGGGCCGTGGTATGTGATTGCCTGTATTCCCACCTTTATTGAAACCAAGGCTTATAATGCCGTGGAAGAATATCAGCTTCGTCCCGACGGCACAATTAACACTGTGTTTACTTTTAACAAAGGCAGCTTTGATGGGCCAAGAAAGCGGTACAATCCTCATGGCTTTGTTGTCGATAAAATCAATAATTCCACGTGGGGC
>CAZHGK010000142.1:0-1974 GCA_964532095.1 uncultured Planctomycetales bacterium
CAACCAGGGGACATGTCCCCGAAGGGGCCGTGTCCCCAAGCAGGTTGCCAAGCAAATGAGGCAACGAATACGAAAGCACCCCAGGTAAACCACCAAATGCAAAACGAAATTATTCGTGACCTAATCCTCCCCGAAATCGAACGCGAAGTGAATCATGGCCACAACTTCGCCACATTGCGTCAAATCTTCAATTCCCTCATTTTAGCGACATGGTACAAGAAGAATTTAAAGCAAGCCTTGCTCACTCAAGTGTATGCAGATAAGAGTACGGTTAATGGTGTCAATTTGGCTGACCCGTCGGTAAAAGATCAAATTTACCAGCAGTACATCCAGGCCTATAAAAAAGGGGTGTTTAACTATATCAAGGAAGAGAATGTCGATTCCCTCCCACCTGTGGGGAGGGTTAGGGAGGGGGAAGTTAAAACAACATCTCGCAAATACTTCTCCGGCGGTTTCGTACCAAGTGAAGCCATGCTCACAACCGTGACAAGCTTAACTGCCCAACAGGCAAGAGCTACGCGCACAGCAACGAGCAGTTCTAATTTAGTGACCATGCAAGTCGCTGCTGTCGAAGGAACACCGAATATTCTAGAACCTGCAAGCGCCACCGCTGCGATGACGGTAGAGAAAATTGTTCAGGGTAAGGAACATTCCATACAAGTCGATGGGAAAAGATTCAAATATTTCCTACAATCAGGGCAATTTGAAATGGCCAGCCAGGGCGGAGAGCTAAAGAACGTCAATTCAAAATTCTCTTTGAATTGGGTTTCAGATGTTTATCGGTTTGGTAGCTTGTTCTTTCTTTGGAATGAAAGTAGCAATGAGTTGGTTGTGTCAAAAATAACCAAAGAAGGATATATAAAGATCATCCCACATTCAGAACTTCAGTATATTTTGGATTCTATTGATCCAAAGATGAGCAAGATCTTTTTTCAAGATCACATGGAAAGAAAACCAGGTTTCATTGGTCATCGATTAGGACAGTCTAGCGTACTCACAGGTGTGCAGCAATTGCGTGCCAGAAGAGATACAAATACGTTGCGATTAACATCAGAAAACAATCAGGGGATATCAATTCCTTTAGCAAGATTTAAAAATAAACTTGATGATTTACAGGGCAAAGGACGTTTAGCTTTTATATCAGTTCTTATCAATGCCGCCATGACAGCAAATGCAGCAGCTGTGCCAAGTAAGGTTGCAGAGGTTTTGAATAAAAAAACATCAATTAGAAATTATGCAGTAGAGAAATTTCTAGCATCTAATACAGAAACTCAAAATTTAACCCGTCTTTCAGGCCATGAAGACCATCCTATCACTAAAATGGAAGAAGGTGAGATCAAAATAACTTTTAGAAAAGCAGAACAATGTTCCGTCGATGTAAAAACAGACCCAAAATCTACTTGGTGGACTAACCCTGAAGATAAAATACGTAGCACAGATTATGAGTATAGTGTTTCTATTAATCCCGACAAGATACGCACCGCCCAAGACATATGGGATATGCTAAGGGATACTATTGAGCAAAAAAAGAATTTAGCAACTACAGGGTGGCTTAGAGACGCATTAAAAAGAATTGACCAGCTAATAAAAGAAGAACAGGCTGCAGACTTGAAGCTGGCTAGTCTTGATACGCCACAACAACGTATTAAGGATGCCTTGTTGATGCTTGATTTGTACCATTATTCCAACAATGATGGTGCAGTTAGCTTTAATGGAAATGATGTCATCATTAAAATGAGGGGAATTGATCAGCCTGTTTTTGTTCCTCTAAACAGTATTAATTCCAGTGGGACAATTATAGAATTGTTCGCCAGTATTGAGGGTCATTTGACAGAGGAGGCTCTGCAATTTTTTAAAACCCAAATGATCCAACAGGCAAAGATAATAGCGAAAATGGACAAATTCAATAAACGCAAAAAGAGAGCAGATAAGGTAGCAATATATAGAGAATTAGAAAATGATATGCCTGGGGGA
>CAZHGK010000142.1:1984-4326 GCA_964532095.1 uncultured Planctomycetales bacterium
ATAGGTATTTTTCTCAAGGGATAGATTCTTCTAAAAGCAGGGTGTATTACGTGGCTAGAGGAGCTAATGGAACAAAGTTAACAAGAATCGGAGTTTCATTCGTTGAGAGCCCTTATTTTTTTGCAAGATTGCAAGATGAGCAGATTGCACCGTTTGGCCCAGGAAGGATAATGGGAAGATATTATTTGATAGGCGTGACCCCTGGAAAAATCACCTCCTCAGATGATTTAGCAGAGCTTTTGGCAGTAGCTTCTGGAGAGAATAAGGCTACTTTGGATTTAAAAACGTATTTTGGTGGTTTAGATAAAGATGAGCAAGAAAACGCCGCCATGACAGCGACGCTGGAATTGCCTGTTAAAAATTGGGAAGAATTCGTGAGGGCGATAGATTCAGATAAGCAGGGCCTTATTGAACAGGTGGTCCATAGTAGCAGGGGAAAGCTTTTGGGGGTCAGAACACTTAAAGGTTTTGTTGAGCTGCTTGGAGAAATGGGCCAAGCCATAGAAAGGAAATGGGCAACAGAAGGTCCGGCATCAATAGGTATTTTGCCTGCGCTTGAAATGTATGCAGATTCAGATGCTAATTTGACTGGCGATGAAGATTTTGAAACAACAAAACAGTTCCTTCTTGATGCCATCAGCTATCAGGATTTTGGTTCAGCTCCCGATCAGCAAAAAGTCAGGGGTGAAATTTTGAGAAAATTAAGTGAAGCCCAGTCATATCGGGGGATTTTAGCTGCTTTATTAGAGAAAAACCCCAGGGTTTGGGAACTACCCATCGAAAACCTTAAACGTTTGAAACAAGATGATATCGCAGGTGTTATCACAGCCAGCATTGAAATATCTCCGGAAAATTGGAAAGATTTTGTCGACGAATTCATTCCAGAAGAGGCTGGTATACCACAAGTGCTTAGAAAGAGCAGATTAGAATTATTAGAAGCAAAAACATTTTCTCAAATTATGAACACATTAAAGAATCTTTCGATATCTTTAATCGAAGAAGAGAAAAATGCATTGCTTGGAGGGGCGAGAGTAGCACAAGAGTATTTCCAAAGAGTTCATAGGGCAAATCGAGGCCTGCGGGATCGAAGCGACAAGGATTTTTCCTTATTTCAAAACTTCCTGGCGGATGGTGTAAGGCACAACAATCCTCAATCAAATCGAAGAGAAAAATTGGCTGACGATATCCTTTCGCAGGCAACGGTGTATCAATACCTTTCGATATTAGTTGATCAAGGGCCAGAGCTTTTAGGGCAGCTAGCTAATTCTGCCATGACAGCACAATTACCTGCAGAAGATTTAAAAGAACCAAAGAAAAAGATCAAGGCGAGTCCCAGGATGGAAAACGGAGAATTAAAGCCAGGCGAAATGTTTGCGGTCAGAGGGCTTAACGGGGGAGAAAAAACCGTTGTCCATACCAGTTCAGCAGAGGAACAGGCAGTCGTCATAAGGAATAAACGGTATCACGCGGAAGGCTCAGCTGTTATTTACAGATTTAATTCCTCAGGAGAACGCAAGCTTATCTTAAGAGGCTCCCTTGTTATTGTGCAAGATGGGGAAGAACTGGCAATATTTGCGGTCATTGACGGGGAAACAGTAATTCAGGTAACCCCCGGAATTCTTCTGGGCCTCGATAAGAGTTTTCATTTTATTGAGAATGTAGTGGGCGTAAATATATTAACTATTAAAAAAAGAGGGGGAGTGTTTGGCTTTTCAAAGGGGAAAATTTTAACCAAGAAAATATATTTAACACCCACAACAAAAATTGATTTGGAGAAATTAAAAGCAGCCCTGCGGACTGTAAGGAGGTTTAAGAATATAATCAGCGCAGCGATGACGACCAATTATCCTATAGGAACATCTGTGAGCAGTATAGGTGTTGAGGATAAGGATTATAAAATATTAACAAGCAATGGACCAATTCAACAAATCAGATTGCTTCGTAACAATGAGGGAATGTATTATCTGTCTGTTGGCCACAAGCAGCAAAAACCATTTGTTTATTTGGGCAAGGATAAGGGAAAAGCAGAGAAATTTTATTCTGATCTTGTTAAATTATTAGTCGCACAGTTGACGGTAAAATCAAAGGTCATAAAAAAGATGAATCATAATTCCGCTAGACGGGCAAAATTAATAAAACCACTCGCAGATGCCGAGACAGGTGTAATTATTGATCAACTGGAGAAATACACTTCAAGAGAAGTCAAAGGGCCCAAGAAAATGGGGGCAAGTAGTATAACCCGAAGGATTGCCTACCGTTTATATGCCGCGTTTGCACCAGACATGGGAACCGTACGAAATGTCACCAAAAACAGGATTGACTCATGGTTCAGTGAAATAGGA
>CAZHGK010000143.1:0-1086 GCA_964532095.1 uncultured Planctomycetales bacterium
CGACGTGCATGTGTTGTGGGGGATGGGGGGTGTGAGGCCTGAAAGAATCTTGACCCACCCCATCAAACTGGCGACGATTAGATATAATTATGAGCAATCCAAATAAAGATACCACAGTTTTTGTCGCCATGAGCGGCGGGGTCGACTCCTCAGTCGTGGCCGGCCTCATTAAAGAAGCCGGTTACAATACCGTCGGTGTCACCATGTGCTTTAACATCACGCACAGCGATGGCCGCGCTTCGTGTTGCGGGATCGATGGCATTGCTGATGCCAAACGTGCCGCAGAAATTTTAGATATTCCTCATTACGTATTTAATTTTGCCGGCGACATTCAAGAATTCATCATTGATAATTTCACCAATGAATATTTAAGCGGACGCACCCCTAACCCATGTGTGCGTTGCAACCAGCATTTAAAATTCGGCACATTGTACGACAAGGTCAAATCCATGGGGGCCCAGTATATTGCGACAGGCCATTATGGCATTATCGACTTTGATGAATCAGCCAAGCGCTTCCAACTCAAAAAAGCAGTGGATGAAAAAAAAGACCAGTCGTATTTTCTTTATAGCATGAAAAGAGAAACACTCTCGTCGGTATTATTTCCCTTAGGGGGGTTAACCAAGCCCCAGGTGAGGGAATTAGCGCATAAGTTCGGCTTAAATACCGCCAATAAAGCAGAAAGCCAGGACATTTGTTTTGTTCCTGCAGCTGGATACCAGAAATTTATTGAAGATCGCATTGGTAAAGAGGCCATGGTTGCAGGTGATTTTATCGATGAGCATGGCAAGGTGGTAGGCAAGCATAAGGGCATTGCCTATTACACCATCGGGCAGCGCGATAAATTAGGGATTGCCTTAGGATATCCGGTGTATGTGTACAAGATTGATCCGAAAACAAACACGGTGCATGTGGGTAGTTTAGAAAAGCTTTATTCTAAAGGATTTGTGGCTAAACAGGTAAATTGGGTAAGTATGGAAATTCCCCAAACAACTATAGAAGTTAGTGCCAGAATCCGATATAATTCTCCTGAAGTTCAAGCATATGTGACCCCGACTACTGAGGGCGGTGTGCGTGTGCAATTTG
>CAZHGK010000143.1:1096-4256 GCA_964532095.1 uncultured Planctomycetales bacterium
CCGCAAAAATCCGTTACCCCTGGCCAATCCGCAGTCTTTTACCAGGGAGACGTTGTTTTAGCCGGTGCTGTTATCGACGAAGCTATTTAACAGGAGACCATTCATGAAAAACGTGCTTTTAGCTTTCGCAATATTTATGACGATCGCAAGTTCTATTGCCTTCGCCGATGATACCGCGCGCCAAAATGCGCAGCAACGCGGCACCAAGCCTCCTGCTGACGGGATATGGAATGTGTATGACCGCAACGGCGCTCTTTTAAGGGCAGAAAGCTATAAAGGCTACCGTTTAGACGGAGAAGTGAAAACATTTTATCCGTCGGGAGCGCTTAAGGAATCCACCATGTACGTGGATAATTCCCGCCAAGGTTTAAGTAAAACATTTTATGAAAGCGCCAGCTTGGAAAGCGAATCGACCTATAAAGATAATAATTTACAAGGCCTAAGCAATCATTACTATCCATCGGGGGAGCTTGAAAGCGTCAGCTATTATGAAGATGGCAACTTAAGCGGGACCAAGAAGGTTTATTTTAAAAGCGGCGCCGTCAAAAAGGAGATCGGTTATAAGGACGGTGTCCTTGATGGGGTGACGTTAAATTATAGTGAAAATGGCAAGATTGAATCTGACGAAGTATATAAACAAGGGACGCTTGTCGGGCGCAGGCAATATGATACGGAAGAATTAGTTGCTTCAACAGCTACAGCTAAACCTAAAGCCCCTGCAGCTATTCCTGCAAAATTAGATGAGAAGAAAGAATTAACACAGAAAGATGGGACTACAGGCAAAATTCAAGATAAGAAATTGCCCCCGCCAACACCATAACAACCAAGATGATTACATTAAATACCGATTACCTCAAAGCATTCGTTAGCGATGCGGATATTAAAGCTATTACCCCAGCCATTGCCCAGGCGCATGAGGCCTTGCATGGCAAGAAAGGCAAGGGGTCGGAATTTACCGGTTGGGTCAATCTGCCGTCGACAATTCCAGACAGTTTAATTGGTGAACTGCAAGCACTGGCGCTAGAAGTTCATAAACATTCTGACTGCATTGTCTCAATTGGCATTGGTGGTTCTTATTTAGGGATACGCGCGACGGTTGAATTTTTAGGTGGGCCAAAGCTTCCGCTGTACTATGCGGGGCATCACATGTTTAGCGACGATTTATACCGTGTTTTAGAAGCGATTAAAGATAAACGACCGACGGTTGTTGTGATTTCCAAATCAGGGACTACGACGGAACCTGCCATTGCATTCCGGGCGATTAAAAAAGCGTTAGAATCCCGTTTTTCCGGGGAAGAACTCAAAAAAAGGATTATTTGTGTCACGGATCAGAAAAAAGGCGCTCTAAGGACCATTGCCGATAAAAATGGTTTTAAATCCTTTGTCATTCCCGATGATGTGGGTGGACGTTTCTCTATTTTAACTCCGGTTGGCCTGGTGCCATTGGCGTTAGCAGGAGTAGATATTAAATCATTTGTCGACGGTGCACGTGCTGGTGAAAAAGAATATGCGGTTAACGATGTATCCAAGAATACTTGCTATTTGTATGCTGCGCTACGCAATTGTTTGTACCGCAAGGGAAAGAAAATAGAAGTTCTGTCTTCTTTTTATCCGAATACATTTTATGTGGCTGAATGGTGGAAGCAACTGTTTGGTGAAAGTGAAGGGAATGAAGGTAAAGGAATTTTCCCTGCGTCTTTGATGATGTCAACAGATCTTCATTCCATGGGCCAGTGGATGCAAGATGGCGAGCGAACGGTGTTTGAAACATTCTTAAACATCCAAAAAGTCCAACATGAAATCTTCGTGCCTTCTGATCCGCAAGATTTAGATGGCTTTAATTATGTGGCAGGCAAAAGTTTTGATTTTGTTAATAAAAAGGCGTATGAGGGAACGGCAGCTGCGCATGTGGAAGGCGGGGTCCCTAATATGATGTTCCAATTATGCCAGGCAGATGCCTTTCATTTGGGACAATTGTATTATTTATTTGAAAAAGCCTGCGGTATTTCCGGGTATGTGTTAGGGGTCAATCCTTTTGACCAGCCAGGTGTTGAAGCGTATAAAAAGAAGATGTTTGCATTGCTGGGGAAATGATAAAACCCGAAGTTGATTCTTCGGGCTTTATAAGGGGATAGGCCTCTAGGTGCTCTCGCTATCCTTGACCCTCCTGTTTCTTCTATAAGAATATCACACCGTAACAATGAATGCAAGTTTACCGGCCCAAATTCTTCTTGTAGCTGGGAAGATTCATAGTTAAAATAAAACGTTGGTTAATCAATATTTTACATAAAGGACATCTCTATGGGACGCATCGGCTTACCGGAAGTGATTTTAATCATCGCAGCATTTGTTGTCTTGTTTGGTGCACAAAAATTACCAGAAATCGGTGCTGCTGTAGGTAAAGCTATTCGCGAATTCAAAAAGAATGTCAAAGATGTTGGGGATGATGTTAACAAATCCGCATAAAAGCCTTTCGTGAGCCTCATGGTCAATCAACAGTTTTGGGATCACCTCAATGAATTGCGATCTCGGATCATCAAATCCTTGGTCGCATTTTTTCTTTGCGTGATTCTTGCCTTCTGTTTCTCTTCAAGAATGCTCGAATGGATTATTGCGCCAACCGGAGGTTTGTACTTTACTGCCGTCGGGGAAGCCTTTAATGCCCAAATGGCCATTGCCATGACTGTGGGCTTAATCATGGCCTTTCCTTATATATTAGTGCAGGTGTGGGGGTTTGTCGCTTTAGCGCTCAAGCCAGAAGAACGCCGTTTCATTAAAATATTTGCGCCTTTGTCTTTAATCTTCTTTGTCTGTGGCGTGGCATTTGCGTTTTGGGTGGCAATTCCCATGTCGTACAATTTCATGATGGGTTTTGCAACAGTGTCCTTGCGACCAATGATCACCGTCGAGAACTATCTGTCTTTTGCGGCCAATTTGGTGATTGCGTTTGGTTTTTCTTTTGAAATGCCGTTGATCCTGGCCTTTTTAGCGCGCATTGGCATTGCCACATCCGAATTTTTAAGGCAAAAACGCCGCCATGCGTGGATGATTATCCTGATTGTTGCTGCAATACTGACCCCGCCGGATGTAATCTCTCAAATTCTTTTGACGGTGCCGTTAGTTATCTTGTATGAGCTGGGGATTGTGAGGGTTAGTTGGG
>CAZHGK010000144.1:0-4232 GCA_964532095.1 uncultured Planctomycetales bacterium
ATGATGCCAATGAAGCAGATATTCGTTCCTTTGGTTGTCATTGGCAGCAAAATAGATATGGCAAATTCTCTTTAATAGGAGGTAGTAAGGTTAGTCACGGCTGTCGCACAGACTTAATGGTTAATAGACATACTTCTGATACAAAGGGAGAATCCCGTGAGGAAGCAGAAGAGTTGTTACCTGTAGGATTACAAGGCTCATCGAGCATCACAGGTTCGAGAACCCTCAGTGTTGTAAATAATAGTGACAGACACAATTTAGCATGGCCACTTTTACTTGGGACGGTTATTAGTTTAGCAGGATGCGCAATGGGTTATCCGTTGGTTGTTCTGGGGGGATCGAGACTAACTACACAATTAGCATGGCCTCGAAATATTGTCAATAAGTTCGCGGCTGCAGTTGCGCTCATCTTACTAAGTTTTGCATTCTTTACTGCCCAGGTGCAAGCCTCCCCCCAGATGTCTGCACAACCGCCACCATCGATACAGGTTGATGCAGCCTCCTTTGGCAGCATGAATTCTTTAGGCCTCGTTGTAGTCTCTCTTATTATCTTCATTGCTTTAGTCAGCTGGGCGAGGATGAAGCCGCATCGGCATATTCCAGATATTGCCAGCAATTCATATTTGGCCATTGGTGTAGTTCTGGGAATTCTTTGCGGCGTCGTTGTCCCAATATTTTTAAGAGAAAACGGCAATGCAGAAGCAGCAAGTCTATGGGCACAAAAAGCAATAGGGGGGATTTGGTTGCTTGTCGCTGTATTAGGCACGCACATAGTTTATTCATATCAGAAGAAAATATTTGCTAAGAAGATGCAGGAATCATCCGAAGCAAGAAATTTTTCTTCTCCAGAAAAGGAAGATGAAGTACATGAGGAGGGAGAAAGATGTTTGTGGCTGTGGGGATTGATACTAATAATGGGCATAGGAATATCAGCTGTTCCGGTGTTGGTTTTTATGTTTTTAGAACGAAGCTATTCAATTCTTAAGAGAACGGAAGCAGAGTTAAAAAATAGTTATCAGGGGGCAAATGTATTTGAACAGTTAAAGAATGCCTGGAAGGCAAAAAGTTTTGTAATCAGCAAGAATTGTTTAACTACATCAATTCTCCGACGGGACGGATCAAGGCTATCAACTGTAATACTCTTCTTTTTGATTCGATTGTTTCCAATTACGAATTTTAATTTTGAGACCCGCGAGATTCAGTTCTTACCAATTATTCAAATTATGCAGAGCTGGATCATAAGGAAGCTCAGCAAGAATTATTTCCAGGACCTTTATGCCGTTAAAACAAGGACAGGCCACTGGCATGTCTATTGGTTGGGCCCACATGAGAAAATGCATGCTGGAAGCCAGCCGTTGTTGGCCGTGATCCACCTCATCAAGCCAGGGGATTGGGTGGGAGTTGGGGGGCATGGGTTTAAGCCCCGAGATCATGTGAAAGAAGCTATTTATAAATTGATGCACGAAACCGTCCCAGGACAAGGTAGCAAAGGATCAATGTCGGATGTATTAAGACATGCTCAAGAAACACCTGTTCATAATGATGCAGAACGTTTAGCCATGCTTAAGAAATTTTTAAAGAATCCAGACACATCACCCTTAGATTTAACATTAAGACAGATAATATCTTTTGAAGAACATGCTGTTAGGGTAGAAGTTGCAAAATTAGTTAAGGATTTAGGTTTCTCTGTTGAAGCCAAGCGTATTAGAGAAGGAAGGCCGGTTTCCCCTATTGATATTTCGAGAATGCAACCAACATCTTTAGCTGTTCCAACGCCAGTAGAACCTGCAGAACCAAAAGCTGAGGTGATAGAATCCCCAAAGCCCGCAGAGCTTGTAGAAGAACCGCAACCGAATCCTGCTATTGCCTCGTCGCCAGATACCATTAAACCATCTGCAGTTGTTCTTCCCGTAACACAATTGGAAGATAAAGCACCAGTTCTTGGTGCATTGCCACAACTTTCAGATACAGCGACGGAAAGTAAATCTTTATCAACGTCTCTTCAAGCAGATAATCCTTGCACAACACCTTGGGTGACTTTTAGCAAGGTAGAAAAATTGGAGGATTTGGAGAAAGCTCTTATTTGCATTGCCATTAAAGATCGTCAATTGAAGGTACGCGCAATAGCGGATAGATTAGGTATCGGTAGACAAACACTTCATAACAAAATTAAAGTTTATGATTTAGAGAATGTTGCACAGAATCCTGCTTTGCCGGGCGTGACTTTTAATGAAGTAAGAACATTAGCTGATTTAGAGAAAGCTCATATACAGTTTGCTCTGAAAGCTAATGGTGGGAATATAAGTGAAACAGCTCAGCAAATGGGTATTGGTAGGCAGACACTATACAATAAGATTGAAAAATATGGGATAGAGGAGCCAAAATCAATTTCAAAAGGGAATGTTAAAACAGATGAACTTAGCACACAAGGGACTGCTGTTATTAAAGTAGTGAAATTAGAAGATTTGGAGAAAGAGCACATACGTTTTGCTTTGAAAGTCAATGGTGGGAATAGAAGCCAAACAGCTAAGCAATTGGGTATTGGTAGGCAGACACTAATTAACAAAATTGCTAAATATGGTTTAGGAAAAGATGAATTGGACCCATCTGCGCCAGGAGTAACTTTTAATAAAATAGAAAAATTAGAAGATTTGGAGAAAGCCTATATCCGCTTTGCTCTGACAACTAATGGTGGGAATAAAAGTGAAACAGCAAGGCAATTGGGTATTGGTCGGCAAAGTTTATACAATAAGATTGCAAGCTATGGTTTAGATATATCAGATCCAACGTTGCCATCGGAACAGGCTTTGAGTTTTACGTTTTCTACTGCAGGGCACACATCAGCAAAGTCTGAGCCTACACAACCTGCAGAACCAAAAGCTGATGTGGTTGATCTGGAAAAGGCAACTGTACCCACATCTGCAGAATCTAAACCCGCAGAGTTTGTAGAATCAGAACCGAATCCTGCTATTGCCTCGTCGGTGATTCAGCCTAGCGATCCAGCCCCGGCTTCACCAACAGATGAATTAACTACTCCGGATATCATTAAACCATCTGAAGTTGTTCTACCGGAAGAAAATCAATTACCAGCGGCACCTGTTTCTCAAGAAAGAGAGCTAGCTTCAAATCCTGAAAGCATATTTGAAGAGATTAGAAGATCATTCACTCCTTTAGAACAACGATTAAATGAGCATATATGTGCTGTGCTTTCATTGCCAGTTGATTTAGGAGACAAAGCAGATCAATTAGGGGTTAATCAAGCCACACTTTATAGAAGACGCCACAAAGATTTGCAAAAAGTTATACCAAATACAGTTTTTATCAATGCAGGCATAACTAAATTAAAAGAGATAGAAAGAGAAATTATTATCGTAGCTTTAATAGTGGCTTTTAATTTGAAAGAGGCGGCAGATCTTTTAGGCATCGATCAGGCGACTTTATTCCAAAAAAGAAAAAGAATGAGGGACGAGGGATTTGATGAAGAGAAATTCTTTAATATATCTCTGAGAGAAAAAGTTGAATTGTATGGGGCACAGTTGAGTCGTGTTTTATTTTCAGGAGAAATTAAGACGTTAAATGTCCCAGATGTTTCTAAAAGTCTACCAGAACCACAATTGCCATCTATAAAGCCATTTAATAACTTATCAGGCAAGGTACGTTCTTTAGAAATGCATCTCAATGAACATATGTGCGCAGTGTTCTCTTCGCCAGGTGCTTCGCAAGCCAAAGCAGATCAACTGGGTGTTCATATAACTACGCTTAGTAGAAAGCGCAAGAATTTTAATGGAATCGTCGCTGACCGTACATACATAGAAGCAGGTGTTACCAATTTAGATCATATTGAACAAGAAATTATTATCGCAGTACTTATTGCATCTCTAGGACGTGTAGGCTGCGCAATAAAATTGTTAGGGATTAATCAGGCTACCCTGTATAGAAAACGTAAAAAAATAAATGAAATATTCGATCCTGAAACTTATAGACATTTGCCAGAGCAGATGAAAATAGAAGTGATATTAAAATATGAAAATCAACTAAGGCGAGCATTCTCCAAAGAACCTGAATACTTGGCTGAATTAGACCGCATTAAATCAGAATTTCAACCCCCAACACCATTGGAAGCTGAAGCGCCAGTTCTTGCTGCTGCTCCTCTGGTGCCAGCCAATGAATCTTCCGAGGTACAAACTCAAAGAATTGAAACCTTGGCTGAACGGAAGAATCGATATTTAGAA
>CAZHGK010000145.1:0-4142 GCA_964532095.1 uncultured Planctomycetales bacterium
TAGAAATTCGTTATAGAATCGACGGAGTTTTGTACCAAATTCCGCCACCAGCGCCACATTTGCAATTACCATTGATTTCCCGTATTAAAATTCTAGCGAAGTTGGATATTGCTGAAAAACGCCTTCCCCAGGATGGGGCCATTTCTGCGAAATTGGAAGACCGCATGGTGGATATTCGTGTGGCTACAGTACCGACGGTGTGGGGGGAAAAGGTTGTTATGCGTCTTTTGGATAAAAGCGCAGTTAAATTAGAATTAACAAATCTGGGTTATGACGCAAAGCAGTTGGCAACAATCAGAAAAGCTTTGGTTGCTTCCTATGGGTTGGTTTTTGTTACAGGTCCGACGGGAAGTGGGAAATCCACCACCTTGTATTCCTGTTTAAATGAAGTGTTTGATCCAAGTTTAAATATTATGACCTGTGAAGACCCTGTGGAATTTAAACTAGACGGGATTAACCAGGTGGGGGTGCGCACAGAAATTGGCCTGACCTTTGCCTCGGCCTTGAGGGCGTTTTTGCGTCAAGATCCTGACATTATCATGATCGGGGAAGTTCGTGATTTGGAAACTGCGCAAATGTGCGCCCGTGCTGCTTTAACCGGGCATTTGGTGTTAAGCACCTTGCACACGAATGATGCTCCGTCGGCAGTAACGCGTTTAGTGGATATTGGGGTGCCGTATTATTTATTGACGCCTTCTTTAATATTGGTTATTGCCCAGCGTTTGGGTCGACGTTTATGCCAGAAATGCAAGGAACCGCAAGAAGCAAATGGCATGCAAATTGGGGAATGGAAGGTTAAAAGCGATTTGATTTATAAACCTAAAGGTTGTGATGAATGCAATCATACCGGTTATCGCGGCCGCGTGGTTATTTCAGAAATTATGGAAATTAGCGACGAGATCAGGTCTTTGATTGCCAGAAATGCGCCCTATCATGAAATTAAAATTGCAGCCAGGAAAAATGGCATGGACACATTATTTGAATCAGGGATGCGCAAGGTGGAAGAAGGTTTAACGAGTATTGATGAGGTTTTAGGGATAACAACGGAGTAAAAAGTTATGCCTATGTTTTTATATGTCGCTAAAGATAGCGACGGAAAATCAAAATCTGAAGTTATTGAAGCTTTAAACGAGCAGGTCCTGGTTGATAAAATACAGGCTGAGGGGTATTACGTTATATCCATCAAACCGGTTGTAGAAAAAAACTTAGGTGGTGTTGAAAAGAAATTTACAAAGAAAAACCCTGGTCACAATTCCATTAAATTAGAAGATTTATTGGTTTTTTCCCGCCAACTGGCCACCATGCTCGAAGCTGGTGTGACCTTACTAAAAAGTTTAGATATTATTATTGGTCAGATTCAGAGTAAACCTTTACGCGAGATAGCGCAAGAGGTACGCATGGATATTGAGCAAGGTAAATCATTAAGTCAAGCTTTTGCCAAACATCCAAAGGCGTTTAACCAGTTTTGGGTATCTTTAGCTGAAGTTGGGGAAGCCTCTGGGACCATGCCCAATGTTTTAAATAAACTTGCTGACCATGTGGAGCGTGAAAATGCTTTTCGTTCCACGATTATTTCTGCATTAGTATACCCTATGATTCTTTTTTTCGTCTGTATTGGTGCGGTGATGTTTTTTGCCCTTGTTGTAGGTCCTCGTTTTGAAGAAATTTTTGCATCCATGCATGCTGATTTGCCTGGGATTACCAAAGGCTTATTGGCATCATTTAATTTTATTAAACACAATTTGTTCTTATTAATCGGTGGAACTATAGCTGCTTTTATTGCATTTAAGCAATGGGTGAAAACTCCTCAAGGTTGTTTGGTATGGGAAAGGTTTTTATTTAATATGCCGGTTGTTGGTGAAATTGTGAATTTGATTATTACCGAACGCTTTGCTTCTCAAATGGCGATTTTGATTGATTCAGGTGTTCCTATTTTATATTCTTTGGAAATCACGGAAAAATTAGTAGAGAACCGCAATGCTGCTTTAATTGTTGCCCAGGTGCGTGCAGATGTTAGTGAGGGAGAAGGAATGGGGGAAGCTATGGATAAAATGAATTTCTTCCCAACCATGGCTGTACAGATGATCAAGGTAGGTGAAGAAACCGGGGAATTGGGCAAAATGCTTAACCATGTGGCACGGTTTTACCAATCCAAGGTAGAATCTTTTATGAAGCGTTTTGGGACAATTATAGAACCGTTTATGATTTTATTCATGGCGGTTGTGATTGGTATTATTGTGGTATCTATTTTTATGCCTCTTTTTAAACTAGGTCAAGGGGCAAGGCCACATTAATTAAAAAAAGCGCTTTCAGGATTTGACAAGCAGCGAAGAGGTGGTACACTTGTAATAAGGCTTTATACATAACCATATAAAAAGGAGAAGTACTATGTTACGGCATTCTAATAAAAAAAAGGGTTTTACCTTGCTTGAAATTATCGTCGTTTTGATTATCGTAGGGGTTTTAGCTGCGATTGCCTTACCTAACTTGTTTGGTCAAGTTGAGCGTAACAGAGCTCAGGAGGCATTGACATTTTTCTCATCCATTAAAAGTGCTGTTGAGGCTTGCGTTTTGTCTACAGGAGCAGATCCAGATGCTATTGTAGCCTTGCCTGCAGAATGTGATACCATTGCAGAAGTTGGTGTAACTGTTCCGGGAAATGCAGCGTTTGCATATACCATGGCTACAGTAGCTGCGCCTGGTTTGTATTCAATTACCGCAACTCGTGGCGGTGCTACGATTGTTTTTGCTAGACTTGCAGACGAGTCAACCACATGTACTGGTACCGGTGCATATGCAGGTATTTGTTAGTTAAAATTGTTTTCTCGAAACGGCAGTGCAGTTTTCGCACTGCCGCTTTTTTATTTGCGAGCACTACATTTTCTTGTAATAAAGATGTAATCTTCTTTGTCGGGCATCTAATATCATTGTATACTTTAATTGATGAAAAAATTAATGCCTATCCTTAAGACAAACCGTGCGATAACCTTAGTTGAGATCATTGTGACCTTGATCGTTATGGGTGCTTTAGCAGCTGTGGCAGTACCTTCCTTTACCTCAATGATCCAGCAATCCCAGGCAAGAGAAGGCCAAAATAATTTGATGCAGATCTATTTGGCACAGAAAAATCGCATTGCCCGGGGACTTGCTCCGTATGTCAGTCCAAATGCGTACGATACAGATACAGATGGGATTAATGCAGCTCTGGGGTTAAGTTTAACGGTACGTACAGCCGGGGCAGGCTACACCTGTGGAACGGGCAGTGGCACTGATTTTGAATGCCATGTTGGTGGTGGGAGTGAGGCTTGGTGGGGAGATATTAACCAGGGTCCTATAGTTCCAGGGGTAAATCCTGTGATGCAATGTAATCGAGTTGGTTCTGTTGGGGATTGCTTTTAAAAGAGGATTTTGATAATGCTATTAAGATTTAATCAGGCAGTGACTTTAATGGAAATTGTTATTACCTTGATTATTACTGGTATTTTGGCTGCGGTGGCCTTGCCAAGCTTAAACAATATGATTAGCCAGTCTAAACGTCAGAATGGTCGTAGCAGTTTATTGCTTATTCATGCGGCTATGAAAAAAAGAATAATTATGGGTGATCATCCAACCTGCGGAGGGGCTTTAGGGGATATTGCCGCTATTAATAATTGCCTGGGTTTAAGTATTAGTGTAGATGCTGGTCAATCATTTGATTGCGATGCGGGTACGCAAACAACTTTTTCTTGTCGATGGAATTGGGATGAACGCGGGGAGGGGTTAAAAATGAACAATGCGCCAATTAGTTCCAGTAACCCGACGGATATATGATGAAAAACATTGGCACAACCTTAATTGAAATTAGTATCGTGGTAATTATTACTGGAGTATTGGCGGTTCTTGCTATTCCTAGTCTGGTTGGCATGCTTAATAATTCCAGGAAGGAAGATACCCAGCAAAATCTTTTGACAATTTATGCCGCAGCCAAGAAGCGTATCGCTCATGGAGAATCTCCTGTATGTGCAGGAGGGATGGAAACCACAGCAGCGGTCAATTCTTGTTATAGATTAAATATTGTTGAGGATCCCAGAAACGTCTATTCGTGCGCCTCAGGTTCACCAACGACTTTTTCGTGTTCTTCCAATTATGATGCGGGTGGGGGT
>CAZHGK010000146.1:0-4073 GCA_964532095.1 uncultured Planctomycetales bacterium
CAGGCGCTTGTGGCACTGCAACTGCCATGCTTGCCGTGCACGTCGGGCTGCTTCCTCCGTTGCTGCCTTGGCAAACCCATGTGCTTGAAGCTCCCGCTGCTGGTGCCCCTGGTGTTGCAGGTGATGCTGTTCCCGTTGAACAATACGCTCCTTGAGGAAAATTTGCCCCCGCTGCATAGCTCATAGCCGCAGGACCACACACCCCATTAACAGCAACAGGCTGAGGCATGGCGGCTACCGTCTTATAATTAAACAATTCAGTCACATCGGCTTGGGATAAGGCCCTGTTATAAATCCTTAAATCATCCAAACTGCCTACAAAGGGCCTGTTTAATGCAGCCCTGTTTCCAATATAGGCCGTTGTTGGATTAGGCTCATCAGTTGAAAATTTATTTAAATCCGTGGCGGAATTTTCCAATTTCCCATCTACATAAACACTTTTAGTCGCTGTTAAAGCATCATATGTAACAACAAAATGATGCCATTCATTGTTGGCTATATTGCTTACGTTATAAACAACGAAGGAACTCCCTTGGGCAATACTAATCTTTCCACTACCAGCCCCAAAACTTACATAAAAAGTATTGGAACCACTCCCATAACTAAACACGGTTGCACTTTGAGATCTGTTCTCACTTTTTATCCACCCAGCCACCGAACGGGAAGCATTGCCCACTGGAAAGGACGCTGCATTAACGGTCATATAATCATCAATGCCATCAAATAGCATGGCCCCGCTGTCAATCTTTCCAGCTTCTACATTCACCCCATTCATTAAAGTTGCAGTTTTATTATTTCCCGACTCATCGACTGTTGTATTATTTACGACTGCTTCCATGGGCCAATAGCCCATCAGTCCTGTAGTAGTATCTGCAAAGGAAAAAGATAAAGGGGTAAAACCCAACAGGATTAAGATAACAAAAAAACCCAACCCTTTATTAATAAGGTTAGGTCTAATTTTAATTGTCATGTAATCTGTTTTTTTCATGGCAGTTAGGCTATCCTATAATTCAGGATCCTGTGACTTTGTGCCCCCGTATTACTACGCTCACCATACTGCATTGTGAGTCAGCCACAGTTTGTGACTGAGGTTTACCTTTATCATCTACTACAAATATATACGATAATTCCATAAAATGCCAACCAAGAAAACGTTTTCATTTTATCCTGCAAAAACCAGCTCCAAATACTGGGGATACCGCTTTTGAATAATTTTTTTGATTCGTTCATGTCCAGGCGTTAACAGCCTTGGGTCCTTCTGGGTAATGACACTGGCCTCGTGACGAGCTTTTTCTAATAAGTCGATATGGGTCACAGGATTCGCCACTCGTAATTCATTAAGCCCATGCTGGTTACCGCCAAAATAATGACCAGGCCCACGGATTTGCAAATCATATTCGGCAATTTTAAAGCCATCCGTTGTTTTAACAATAGCTTCGATGCGTTGCTTGCTTTCTTCCGTCACACAATCACCTAGTAAAATACATACCGCATCCTTTTGCCCCCGACCAATACGTCCTCGCAATTGATGCAGTTGGCTTAAACCAAAACGCTCGGCATGTTCAATCACCATCACATTGGCATTGGCCACATCAATGCCAACTTCTAAAACCGTTGTGCTAACTAGTATATCCAACTCATGATTCTTAAACTTGATCATGATCTCATTAACTTCTTTTCGATCCATCCGTCCATGAACTAAGGCAACCCGTAAGCCCTTAAATTCTAGCTGACAAAAACGTTCATACATTTCTGTGGCATTCTTTAAATCCAGCTTTTCACTTTCTTCAATCATGGGATACACAATATAGGCCTGTGTTCCCTTTTTGACCCACTGCCTGACCTTTTCATAAACGCCTGAGGATTTCTCCGTCGGAAAATGATAGGTATGTATACTTCCGCGACCTGGGGGCAATTCATTAATCACCGACACCTCCAAGTCCCCATACAAGGTTAAACATAAGGTGCGCGGGATTGGGGTTGCGGTCATAATCAAAACATCCGGATTACTTCCCTTCGATGTTAATAAGGCCCTCTGCTTGACGCCAAATTTATGCTGCTCATCAATAACTACAAAATTTAATCTTTTAAACTTAACTGTTTCTTCCAATAAAGCATGTGTTCCAAAAACCACATCTAATTCGCCATTATGCAACTGCTTATAAATTGCATCTTTTTCCTTCTTAGCTAAACCTGAAATCAAAAGCCCGGCTTTTAAATTCTTAAAATGACCAGCCCCAAGGTATTTCTGAAAATTAGCAAAATGCTGTTGTGCCAATAATTCCGTCGGTGCCATAACCGCAGATTGCCCCTTATTCTTAAAAGCAACAAGACATCCAAAAAATGCCACAACTGTTTTCCCACATCCCACATCGCCTTGCAATAAACGCAACATTGGTTTTGGCAAAGACATGTCTTTAATAATTTCTTCAATCACCTTATTTTGGGCGTTGGTTAATGCAAACGGAAAACTTTGGGCATATAATTTCTTTAAGTCTTCGTCGATGCGATGCGTTATGCCTTGCTTAGAAACAATACTCAAACGTCGTAAAATAACCGAGATTTGAAATAAAAAGAACTCTTCAAAAGCTATACGATTAATCCCTTCCTGCTGTTGCTGCAGATTATCAGGGAAATGGATATTGCGAATACAATCTCGTAAATAGATCAAATGGTATTTAATCCGGATGGAATCAGGCAGGATATCTTCAAGAGCTGTGCTATATTCAGATAAACAATGGTCAATTAATTTACGTAAATATTTCTGAGAAATCCCTTTTGTTAATGGATAAATGGGCACAATACGCCCCATATTTAAGCCACGATCGTCAATACCGATCAATTCAAACACTGGTGACATCATCTGCAGGCGTTTTTTAAAAACCTCTATACGGCCATATACCGCGATCTCCTGACCTTCTTTAAATGTCTTGGCTAAGTAGGGTTGGTTAAACCATACACAAAACAAACGCCCACTTTTATCTTCAATGGAAATCTCAACCGCCTGGGTGCGACTAAAAAAATTCCGTCGAGGGGCTGCAATGATTGTACCGATCACTACCTGCGCATAACCAGGCTGAAGCATTGCAATTGGCGTTAGTTGGGAACGATCTTCGTAGCGATTGGGAAAAAGGTAAAGCAAATCCTCGACGGTAAATACGCCTAAATTTTCGAGTAATTTGGCTTTTGCTGGCCCCACGCCTTTAACAAACTGAATGGGACTTTCAGATAAGCTTTTAAGCATTTTATGTTGGAGAATTAAAACCGCATTGTTTTTAGCCGGCGGGCTAATTGTTTGCGGTAACCCTTGGTGAACACTTCTTCAAAATCGTAGGCGTTTTTAAAGCTTTCGTAGTGGTCTTGCGCGTCTTTGGAAAGAATCTTATATTCGACTAAATTAAAGACAATATTGCCGAAATCATCCGTTGCCTTAACCCCCCAATGGCGCAACACCGTTAGCGTCATCGGCCCAAATTTCTTCAATAAGAGGGCTTTAATCCCCTCTAAAAGCTCCTCGCCGGTCACATGGCGAGGTTTATTGAATTTCTTCTGGCTATAATGCAAGGCCTCCATAACAAATTCGTAGGCCTCAGGATGGTAGCGGGTATCGTTCTCGTACAAACTTGATATGATGCTGAAAAACTCCTCATTCATTGATGCCATCTTATCACCCAAAAAATAAAAAACAAAAACATTTCAAAGAATTTTTTATTGATCAAAAAAGAAACCCTGTGGTCGACGACCACAGGGTTCTAAAATAAACCGGTAACGTTCTACTCTCCCATGGCCTTGCGACCACAGTACCATCGACCTCGATAGGCTTAACTTCCGTATTCGGAATGGGAACGGGTGTAGCCCTACCAGTAAAGCTACCGGAATATCTTTAAGTGACTTGCGTCACTAAATATCCTGACAATTATGAAATAGAGAAAAACACAAACGAATAAAATTATAAAGATCAAGCATTTGGCAGATTAGTATCACTTAGCTTAAACCCTTACGGGTCTTACACACGTGACCTATCAACGTCGTAGTCTACAACGTGCCTTCACAGCCGAAGCTGATCGATCATT
>CAZHGK010000147.1:0-4064 GCA_964532095.1 uncultured Planctomycetales bacterium
GCTCTACCAACTGAGCTACAGGGGCAGTGGTTCGATTCGCTCCAACTGTAAGCTTTCGCTGCCTACAGAAGTAAAAATTTATGAACGCAAAGTATATCTGCCCTATATATTTTTGTCAAGAATAAATTTCAACAATTGCAACAACTTACGTCAATCGCAGAAAACGGCGTTTGCCAATCTTTAATACACCTTTTTGAGGCACCCAATTCTCGTCGGAGACTGTCTCCCCTTCATGGGAAATAGCCCCTTCTTTTAAAAGACGGCGTCCTTCGTTCTTTGTCGCCACAATTTTCGTAACTGCTAGAATATCCAAGAGTTTTTCACCAGCAATAATTTTATGTTCTGCCGTGTCTTGAGGAATTTGATGTTGACTAAATGTTTGTTCAAAATATGTGCGCGCAGATTGGCCTGCATCACCAGCATGAAACATGTCCACAGTACTTTGAGCCAATTGCATTTTTGCTTCTTTTGGATGCATAGCTTTAACCCCATTTAAATCCGCATCGGTCAATAATTCATAATAACGCAGCATCAATTCATCGCTAATCGACATCACTTTTCCAAAAATATCATTTGGCGCTTCATTAATCCCGATGTAATTGCCCAGGGATTTGCTCATTTTGTTGATCCCGTCGGTGCCCTCTAACAGTGGGGTCATGACAACCGCCTGTGGCTTTTGACCATACCCCTCTTGCAACTGACGGCCCATCAATAAATTAAACTTCTGATCATTGCCCCCTAATTCCACATCTGCCTTTAAATGCACGGAATCATAGCCTTGCAGCAATGGATAAATGAATTCCAACAAGCTAATTTCCTTACCTCCCTCAAAGCGCTTCTTAAAATCAGCACGCGCAAGCATTTGAGCTACGGTTGAGCGGGCAGATAATTCTAAAACGTCTTGAGGAGTTAATTTATTAAGCCAATGGCTGTTAAAAACAACCTTGGTCTTAGCAGGATCTAGAACCTTAAATACCTGAGATTTATAGGTTTGCGCGTTTTTCTCAATTTCTTCGAGAGACATTTTCTTACGCAGCTCATTACGTCCTGTTGGATCCCCCACCTGGGCGGTAAAATCACCTATAAGGAAATAAACTGTATGGCCTAAATCCTGGAATTGTTTTAATTTTTTAAGTAATACCACATGTCCTAAATGGATATCAGGAGCGGTTGGATCAAATCCAGCTTTAACGACTAATGGACGATTCTCTTTAAGTTTGGCCTCTAAATCAGCCATACTTATGATTTCGGTGGTACCACGAGAGAGCTTTTGGAGAGTGTCTTGGGTGGACATAGTGTTTAGAAAAAACTAGGGACGGTTACCATTTTTGAAAAAAACAAGGGACAGGCACTAATTTTGTAGGGAAACTCAATTCGAGTTTTTCTTAAAACAAAATTAGTGCCAGTCCCTGTTACAAACGAGCGCTGACGCCGATTTTCATACCTTCGACATCAACTTTGATAATCTTCACTTGAATCTTATCCCCAGCTTTAAGGGCTGCGGCTTGTGTTTTATCAATTTCAGAAGAATACACCAACGCTTCGATATCATCTTCTAATTTCACAAACACACCAAAATTGGAATTCATCACAACTTCAGCATCCACTGTTTCACCGACGGGAAACTTGGCAGCAATGTCATTCCAAGGATTTTCTTGCAATTGCTTAAGACCTAAGGTGATTTTACGATTTTCTGTATCCACACCTAAAACAATCACTTCAACATTTTGGCCTTTTTGTAAAACTTCTTGAGGATGATTCACTTTCTTTGTCCAGGACATATCAGACACATGAATCATGCCTTCTAAACCAGATTCTAATTCCACAAAAGCGCCGTAATCGGTAAACCCGCGCACAGCACCTTGAACCTTTGTACCCACTGGGAATTTACCAACTGCTGCATCCCAAGGATTATTTTCTAATTGCTTCATGCTTAAAGAAATGCGCTTGGCATCTTTATCCACGTTGATGATTTGCACATCAATGGTATCGCCTAACTTAAACATTTCTTGAGGATTCACCATCTTCTTTTGCCAGGTGATCTCGGAGGCATGTAATAAACCTTCAATACCTTTATCAATTTCAACAAACACACCGTAAGGCATGATATTAACAACCTTACCCTTGACACGGGCGCCGGCAGGGAACTTAGCCACTGCTTCATCCCATGGATTGGAGGTGATTTGCTTGAGACCTAAGGAAACTTTGGAATTGTCTTTATCGAAATCCAAAATCAAAACTTCGATTCTTTGTCCGACGGAAACAATTTCGGAAGGATGATTGATGCGGCTCCAGCTCATATCGGTAATGTGCAATAAACCATCCACACCACCTAAATCGATGAAGGCACCGAAATCGGTAATCCCTTTAACAGTCCCTTTGCGCTTTTGGCCTTTTTTAAGTTCGCCCCAAAGCTTTTCACGGACTTGTTCACGTTCTTTTTGCACCATTTCACGACGAGACAAGATCAAATTGCGGCGCTGCTTGTTCATCTTAGCTACGACAAACTTGTAGGGTTGGGTTAAAATATCGTTATTCGGCAACCCTTTAAATGCAGATAAGGACATGGGCAAGAATGCTTCCACGCCAAATACATCCACAATATAACCACCCTTAACGGCACGGACCACACGGCCTTCAATAATATCGCCTTCATTGATTTGATCAGCAATTTTTTGCCAACCTTTTAAACGTTCAGCCTTAGAATACGACAAAACCAAACGACCATCGTCATCTTCGATATTTTCAATCAAGACTTCGATGCTTTGACCGACGGCAAGTTCGCTAGGAACACGAAATTCTTCGATAGGAACGAAACCTTCGGACTTAAAACCAATGTCGACGATGACTTCTTTTTGAGTCACAGCCGCGATGGTGCCTTTTGCAACCTCCCCTTCTTTAATATCTTTGAGAGTACTTGCATACAGCTCTTCCATCACTGATTTTTCTATAGACATTTTACTTAATCCTCTTTCTTTGTATCGAATTCTTTGCTTGGGATCGGAATCCCTCACAAAGTCCGGACATTATGTCAAAATATTTTTAAATGTCAAATGAAAAATATCTGGCTTGGCGCTCCCATAAAAAAACCAGCCAATAATCACCTTATTGGCTGGTTTAAATAATCACACTGGACTAATCCATTAAAATCACTGCCTATTGATATTTGTCTGTACAGCTTGTTATGGTCTACTAAAATTTGAAGCAACGTTAAATTTCTGAATTACCTCACCTCTCGAGGACTCTAATGACACAGCAAAATTAGCAACAATCCCCTGAGAAAAAATATTTCTCATTGGCACAGGATAAGATTTAGGAACCGTATAAACGCCTATAGATGAGACAACGGAACCCTTATAATGAGGCGTGGCAATATTAACATAGGCAGGAACTTTGCTCGTTGTTATCAAGTTAAAAATGGATTCACCAGGATTTACTCCCCATGCTGCTATCACTCGAAGAGTTAAAGGTTCATTATCCTTCACGCCGGGAAGATCGCTGATATCCTTTAATGTCAAAAAAGCCCCGATTTCTGTAGTTGCAGAAGTTACCGGCCCACCTGTACGATGATCAAAAATATGCACACTTTGCTCAAAAGCATAACTTAATGTTGTCACCATTGTTAATGCCAATGCCATCAAAAATTTCTTCATATCTTTTCTCCTGTTTAAAAAACTTTATTCACAAATATTTATAGTTGTCAGGGAAGTATATACCATAAAATGATTAAATGCCAATTTAGTGAACGAATATACTTAAGGAGCTAAAGCATAAATGGCATCTAAAATGCGCTGGGAGGCAGCTTCATAGGTAGGTGCATCACTGATAACAAATGGCTTTCCATATGTAATGGTGACAAGGCCCCGTGTAAAAAACCTTGCCCCTGGAGGCATCACTACATCTGATCCTTGGATATATACTGGCACGATAGGCACGCCAGATTTAATGGCTAAAAATCCAGCCCCCGGTTGAGGGGTAAGCGGCTTATGTTCCATACGGCGTGTACCTTCTGGAAAAAGCAAGACAGGATCTCCAGCTTTTAAATATTTTAAAGCCTGTTTTAA
>CAZHGK010000148.1:0-722 GCA_964532095.1 uncultured Planctomycetales bacterium
AAAATGAAGTCTATGCCTAGTGTGCTTAAAGTGGTCAGTGAAGTTAAACGGATAAGGGAGGCGTCATCGCGACCTCAATTGGCAACTACTCCACATTTATTTGCACAAATTACACAGCCGCCTGATAAAAATTGCATAATTGTACCTAGAGTATCTTCTGAAAATAGAAAATATATACCGATAGATTTTCTTGATGGTAATCATAAGGTCACGGACTCCTTTTTCACCATTGTTACAGACCAGCTTAGTGTTTTTGCGATTGTTACGTCATTGATGCATATGGTTTGGTTAAAAACAATAGGTGGCAAATTGGAGACGCGATATCAGTATTCAAAAAACGTTGTTTATAACACCTTCCCTTTTCCGAATATCAGCCAGACACAAAAAGAAGAGTTAGAAAAATACTCTTATATGGTTTTGGAAGAAAGAGAGCGCCATCCGGAGAAAACGTTGGCTCAACTTTATGACCCAAATGAGATGCCGGCTGGATTAAAAGAGGCCCATCATAAACTAGATCTTGCGGTAGAGCGGTGTTATCGCTCCAAACCTTTTGAAAGCGACGAAGATCGAATGGCGCATTTATTTGCCCTTTATGAAAAAATGATTATTGATGAGAAGTCAAAGCCTGGAGAGTTATTTTTTAGCGATGTTTCTCCAAAAAAGAAGAAAGGTAAGGGGCGTGCCTGATTTAGTAAGAGTCACATACGCGCAAAACGGCCAAA
>CAZHGK010000148.1:732-4023 GCA_964532095.1 uncultured Planctomycetales bacterium
AAGGTTAACGCACTTGGTATGCGCGAAATGCAGGAAAAAGCTTTTGAAGCGAGAAACGCCCAATATCTATTACTTAAAGCGCCTCCCGCGGCTGGAAAATCTCGGGCTTTGATGTTTATCGCTTTAGATAAATTGATTAATCAGGGAATTAAAAAGGCGATTGTTGCTGTGCCCGAACGGGCTATCGGGGCATCCTTTGGACCAACTAAGCTAAAAGAACATGGTTTTTTCGCAGATTGGAAACCGAGTGATTATTACAATTTATGCACACCGGGCGACAACAAAAGCAAGGTCGAAGCTTTTAAGCGGTTCATGCATAGCGACGAAAAAATTCTTATTTGCACCCATGCGACTCTGCGGTTTGCATTTGAAGGAATCGAAGAAGAAAAATTCAATAATACTCTATTAGCAATCGATGAGTTTCACCACGTTTCGGCAGACACGGAGAGTATATTAGGAGAATTGCTGCGTTCCGTGATGAAAAAATCAAGCGCACACATTATTGCAATGACAGGTTCATACTTTAGGGGAGATAGCGTCCCGATTCTACTTCCCGATGTTGAAGCTCAATTCACCAAGGTAACTTATAACTATTATGAACAGCTTAATGGCTACACATATTTGAAATCGTTGGGCATTGGCTATCATTTTTATCAAGGAAGGTATACCTCAGCTATTCTTGAAATTTTAGACACGAACAAAAAAACCATCCTTCATATTCCCAATGTAAATTCTGGAGAATCTACTAAAGATAAACACAATGAGGTTGGTTTTATCATTGATGCTATTGGGGCTGTGACGCGGCAAGACTCTCACACCGGTGTTATTTACGTAAAACGTCATTCAGATGGCAAAACGATCAAGGTAGCAGATCTTGTAGAAGATAATCCAACAAGCAGAGATCGCATCATCAATTATTTGCGTGGCATGAAATCTCTGGACGACATGGATTTGATCATAGCTTTAGGTATGGCTAAAGAAGGTTTCGATTGGCCTTATTGTGAGCATGCTTTGACTGTTGGTTATCGCGGTTCTCTGACAGAAATTATCCAGATTATTGGTCGTTGCACGCGTGACAGCAACAATAAGACTCATGCTCAATTCACAAATCTTATCGCGCAACCAGATGCTGCGGATGATTTGGTTAAGCTCTCCGTCAATAACATGCTTAAGGCCATCACAGCATCTTTGCTAATGGAGCAGGTATTGGCACCAAGTTTCAAGTTTAAAACCAAGCTGTCGGATGATGATGTTGCCAAACCGGGCGAGATGAAAATTCGTGGCTTGAAAGAGCCGAGTTCTAAACGGGTGAAAGATATTATTGAATCAGACTTGAATGACTTAAAAGCAACTATACTTCAAGATGATGAGATGCTCAAAGCTATGCCGGGTAATGCTGACCCGGAAGTCATCAATAAGGTTTTGATTCCTAAAATTATTAAAGTGAAATATCCGGAGTTGTCGGAAGAAGAACTGGAAGAAGTTCGGCAGCATGTAGTCGCCGATTCTGTTATTAAAAATAGTGATTTTAAGGAGACCGGCGACAAACGATTCATCCGCATGGCAGGGCAATTTGTAAACATTGATGACCTGCACATCGATTTGATAGATCGGGTAAACCCTTTTCAGCGAGCATTTGAAATCCTTTCAAAGTCAGTTACTACTCAAGTTTTAAAGGTAATACAAGAGACCATCGAAGCGACGCGTATTCAAATGACGCTGGAAGAGGCTTATATCCTTTGGCCAAAAATTAATGAGTTCGTTAAGACTTTCAAGAGGGAGCCTGATATCCAATCACCTGACCCCTTGGAAAGACGCTTAGCCGAAGGTGTTATTTATTTAAAAGAGCAGAAAAGAAAAGCGCGTGCTAATGGATAGAGATAGAAAGTTAAAAGAAATTTTTGATAATGATCCACTAGGATTATTAAATGTTAAGCCTCAGACGTCGCCCGCTAGGACTGAAGATGAGCGCCTCGCAGCTTCTTTTCAAGAAATAAACGAGTTTTATCAGAAGAATAACCGCGAACCTAAAGCTGGCGGCAGTGTTCAAGAGCATATGCTTTATTCGCGACTTAAAAGCCTTCGTGAAAGCGAAAGCAAAATGCGCATTTTAGAATCGCAGGATAAATATGGATTGCTAAGAGCCGCAAAGAAAACAATTTCTTCGTTAGAAGATATTATTGGTGACGATGAGTTGGGAATTTTAAATTCAAACGCGGAGGACATATTTAATTTGAAATATGTTCCCAAAGAAATGACTGGACCCGATTACATTGCTCAGCGGAAACCCTGTAAAGATTTCAAGCAATTTGAAGATTTATTTCGTCAGTGCCAAGCCGACTTAGCATCGGGGAGAAGGAAGCTCTGGCCTTTTGCTAAAGGGCGCCAAATAAAAAAGGGTTATTTTTTTGTTCTTAAAGGTGTTTTGCTGTATGTGGCTGAAGTTGGTGAAGAGATCCGCTCCAAAGGTGGTGAAGTGAATGCTAGGCTACGATGTATTTTTGAAAATGGTACAGAATCTGATTTGCTTTTGCGATCATTAGCGGCCGGTCTTTATAAGGACGGCCGACGCGTTACGGAATTAGATGAAAAACTGTTGGAGGCATTTGATAACATTAATGCCGATGATCAAGATACTGGCCACATTTATATTTTGAAGTCATTAAGCGATAGACCTGAAATCAAATCCATTGAAAACTTATACAAAATAGGGTTTTCTCGAATACCAATCCAAGAACGGATTAAAACAGCCTCTCAAGATCCCACTTTTCTTATGGCGCCAGTGTCAATTGTTGCCGCATATCATTGCTACAACTTAAATCCTCAAAAGCTAGAGCTGCTTCTCCATACTTTTTTTGGAAAAGTATGTCTAAATGTTGATATTTATGATGCTAAGGGGCAGCGCTGCATTCCCCGAGAATGGTTTATTGTACCGCTTGATATTGTTGAACAAGCCATACAATTTCTTCTAACCGGTGAAATCGTAAATTATAGATATGACCCTGACAAGCAAGAGATTATTGGGAAATAATTATTTTGTGGCAGTATTCGATTAACGAGAATATTTGTAAAGTGTGCTCATGAAAATTTTAAAACCGATCGAATCTTCGCCACATTTAGAGCAGATCATCCAGCTTGGCAAAAAAGATAGTGCTACTTTGGGGTTTCTTCCGCGCGGCGCTTGCTTTGAAGCGGCTAGAAAAGATAGAATTTTAGCGGCTTTGGATGGAGAGACGATTATCGGATATTTGCTTTATGGAGTTAATCAAGAAAATAACCTAGCTTATATAG
>CAZHGK010000149.1:0-3821 GCA_964532095.1 uncultured Planctomycetales bacterium
GGGATATAAGACTATGGATATCGTCATCGCAGCGGTTAAAGCCGATTTATTCACAGTCCTTGATGCTGGGCGTTATTTGCTCACAGGGCTGTTTATTGTCGCGGTTTTTATGAGTTACTTGGATGTCCTAAACAGTAATGTTAATTGGTCTAATGTAATTATTCGTCTGGTAATTGGTTTTGTCCTTTTACAAAACTATACATGGATCATGGATACAACCCGTGATGTCGTAGTCGGAGTGGATGAAAGGATCAATCCAGATCAAAGCTACATTAACCAATATTCACAGATGAGCGACAATATGCAAAAGCAGTATGAAGCAAACACGCAGACAAGTTTTGTCAGCGAAGTTTCGAATTTCTTATTCGGAAAGTTTACTCTCCATACTCTGATTATTAACATGTCTTTTATTTTTTACGCCGTTGTTTCAAAGGTCATGGAGGCTATCAGATATTCTTTGGTCGGAATTCTTTACAAAATGGGACCAATTCTGGTGCCGTTAATTCTGTTCCGATCCACGGGCAACATTTTAAGAGGATGGTTTATAAGTTATGTTTCCGTCTTATGTTGGCCGATTTTATGGCATATCGCGCTTTCGGTGGCGGTTGCCTTAAGCGCACAGATTGGCGCAACTGGTCAAGGGATTGAACAATTTGCATGTCTTAATTTTGCGATTTGTTTTGTTCTGGTATTTTCACCCTTGATTATGTCGAGTTTAGTTGCTGGTGCAGGAATGGGAGCATCATCCGCCGTTTTGGGATTTATGGCAAACAACAGCCTTCTAAATACGGTATTACGATCAGGGCAAGATGGTATGCGGTCAAGGGGTAATTTTAGTCAAGGTAAACCAGATCCACAAAGTTTTCCTCCTGATAATCAGACGCCAACGACAATGGGAGGAGTATTCAAAGATATTATGGTTGGATCAAAATCTGCTAACAAAGGACAAATAAATGAGTGAACTAGCTTTTAATCGAGCAATTTTAGAAAACAACAATCAGGTTTTGGCGATATTGAGTATTGCATCCTTGTCGTTGAATCTGGCTTTAGGGATCGGTCTAACAATGGCTGTCCAAAAACCGCCGTTGATCGTTTATGAAGATACTGAGCAGATGTCGGTTTTAAAGTTGAAGAAATATAAAATTGAGGAAGACGTTCTCAAAGACTTTACAACGATGTTTGTCAGTCAGTACTTTAATTTTAATTGCGCATCGTTATCAAATCAAATTGAAGGGATTAAGCCGTATCTTGCCGCACGCCCGTTGGACGCAATTTTGGAATCTTATAAACGAAATCAAAGCAAAATGGAAAAGGAGAATATTTCTCAGGAGTTTATCATAGGGGAAATAAAGATTACCAAAAACAAGAATCCGTTTTGGATTGAAGTTGAAGGTGTCAGGGTGATTAACGCAGACGGCAAGAAAAAGAACGATGAAATAACGTATGTTTTAGAGATTGAGAAAATAAAACCCATGCAATCGAACCCTTACGGCTTACGGATTATAGACGTCGTTGAGAAAAAGGATCAAAACGGAGGGGAAAGCAAATGAAATATTTAATCCTCTTAGTTTTGATGGGTTTAACAACGCCACTTTGGGCGGATAGCCGGTATCTGCCCAACGATAAAGTTTTGTTTGAAAATCCGCAAGAGCAAGATGTCCTGCGGGTTAATACGGCCTTGGGGTTTTGCACTGTTTTGGAATTTCCCGACAAGCCGACAATGGTGACGGTCGGAGATAATTCGTTGATTCAGATTGAAGTTCCGCAGAATTCAAAAAGTGTCGTCATAAAGCCTTTGGAGGAATCAGGGGAAACCAATCTTTTTGTTTTTACGGCTAACCAGCGGTTTAACTATAAGGTGGTTATTGGTGACGAGCATCAAGTTGATTATGTCATTGACACTAAGGAATCCGCACAGGCAAATATTAAAGACCAGAAGCCGGTTGTTGTTGGTGATCTTATCAAAATAGCCAGAAGTTATCCGGTCTTAAAAGACTTAGGCGACATAAATAAACGGGATTTTATACATAAAGATTTAATGTATCGATGTACTAATCCAAAGTTTGAAGTGAAAGCAATAGAGGCTTTCAGCTACAAGAATCCGCATCATGTTATTTTTCATATTAAGGTCAAGAATGTAAGCAACAGCACCTATGAATTAAACGAAAAGAATACAAACGTTTATATCAGCGGCCAGCAGTTTCAACCGCAGTATGTGGCCTTTGATAACCCACAACTAAAGCAGGGGTTGTCAACAGAAGCGTGGCTGATTTTAGTGGATACATTTATTTCTCTCGATAACAACTTTACTTTTGGGATAGGAGTCGGAAATGCAGAAGGTATCTGTTATTGATCTATTTTTAAAGGCCGATAATTCAGGCAAACGCAATCCCACGGTCTTAACTTGGATATTATTATGCCTATTGGTATTTAGTTCTTATTTTCTATCGCAAAATAAAAAGCCTGTAAAAAAGAAAAAGGAACCTACAAAAGTTAGTATCGTCAAGAAACAAGATATTTTGAATGTTACTCATTCTCCAGATAAAGGTGGAGATGTTTTCAAGATTGACTATTCCAATATTGTAAATACGAACGACCAGAAAGGCCAAACTGAAGGACTTCCAAAGCCTAAGAAGGCATTGAAGCCTCGGTCTACTTCCAAGATGATCGTTTTTGACGGTACTAGAGACTATCACTCTGAAGAGATCGTTCCTTTGGGGAGTATGGTTCGCTGTATTTTGATCCACAATATCGTGACAAATAATTTTAATGCGCCGGTAATAGCACAGGTGTGGGAGGATTTTTATTTCAACGGTGAGCTTTTGTTACCATTTGGAACACGGATTTATGGTACAGCATTTGCCGGACGGGAAAGGGATCGCATTAGCGTAAAATTCGACAACATTGTTTTTCAGGATGGGAAGACGTTAAAAATTGATGCCATTGGCTTAAGCAAAGATGGATCGGGTGGGCTTACTGGTACAGTCATTGATAATCGCAATAAGAAAATCTTTATCCAAATGGCTATGAATTTTTTGGGGGGATTGGCGGCTGGCCTTCAGCAGACAGCAACTAATGCCGTAACCGGACTTAGTGAAATTGAATCGAATTCACGCAATGCGATCTTAAATGGAGTCGCCACTACTTTTGAGAAGGAAGCTAAACGCATTGAGAAGGAAGCCGAAGACGCCAAAGGATACGCAATTATTTTGGCTGGCAATGAACTGGTTGTTTATTTTGAAAAAGAGTCTGACGTTAATCCATTGTAAGCGGAGGGAAAATCATGTATCAGAGAAGTTTTTTATTTTTAATAATGCTTATCAGTTTCACCGGATGCGAGGTTATTCATAAAACCCAGATATTAAACGTCGAGCCGATGCCCGTATCAAATCAGGAAATACTTTCTGCTAAGGATGATGAGAAGGTGTGGGTTGAAACCGAAACTCAAAAAGTATGGGTTAACAATCACGTTGATGACAGTGGGGAAATGGTCGAAGGGCATTATAAACACATTATTGTCACTCCGGGGCATTGGGCGGTGAAAGATAGTGGAAAAAAATAAAACTGATAATATCGATACGATAATATTCCCACTGCTTTTAATCGGGTCATTTTATTACAAATACCGTGAATATATCGACGAAAGAATTAATAATCCTTATTTTTTGGTCTTTATCGGTTGTTTAGTAGTTCTTATTTATCTTATCTATTTTGTAGCTGGTCATTATATGGAAAAGACAATCAATCAAATCAGTATGTGGCAGCACGGTATCAAGGCCGATGCAAAAGAAAAGGCAATATCATTTCCATTCACTTCCTTT
>CAZHGK010000150.1:0-3770 GCA_964532095.1 uncultured Planctomycetales bacterium
CCGTATTCACTGGCACCGTCGGAGGACGTATGGCCTGCACAAAACATCCCAAATTGAAAAGTTTTGCCGACATTTCTAATGCTTTTTGAGCATCACCTACAATAATAGGAATAATCGCCGTTGTTGAATTCCCCACATTAAAGCCCATTGACTTAAAGCTCTGGCGAAGATATTGCGCATTAAGCATCAGTTGTTTGCGACGAGAATCATCCTGGACCATAATATCAATGGCTGCCGCTGCTGTGGCTGCTACCGACGCAGGCAATCCCGTTGTATAAATAAAACTACGGGCATGATTAATGAAATAATCCTTCATCTGTTCTGAGCAGGCCACATACGCCCCAAAACAACCAGCGGCTTTTGACAATGTACCCATGTGGATATCAATATCATTTGTAAGCCCTAGCTCTTCTGCTAAGCCTGCACCCGTCGGACCTAACACCCCTAGCCCATGCGCTTCATCCACCATGACCATGGCCTCATGCTTCTTGGCCAAATCTACAATTTCCTTTAAAGGTGCTACATCCCCATCCATGCTAAAAACACTATCTGTGATAATTAACCTGCGACGGAAACTGCTAGCTGATCTTAGCTCTTTCTCTAATTGGGTGACGTCTGCATGGGCATAACGCTTAAGTTCTGCCCTGCTTAAAATAATTCCGTCGACAATGGAGGCATGGTTTAACTTGTCGGAAAAAACAATATCGTCACGCCCGACGATCGCAGGGATAATTCCGGTATTGGCCATATAGCCGCTGGAAAAAAATAATGCTGCCGGTGTTTTCTTAAATACCGCAATTTTTTGTTCCAATTCTTCGTGTACCCGCATATTGCCACTGACAAGCCGTGATGCGCCACTGCCTACGCCATATTTGTACATTGCTTCTATGCCTGCCTGAATTAAACGCTCATCGTTGGCAAGGCCTAGGTAATTATTGGAACAAAAATTAAGCACTTCTTTGCCGTTGACAATAATCTTTCGGTCGCAGGCGCCGTCCACTGTTTTAAGTGTGCGCAGCATGCCCTCACTGCGGCGCTGTTTAAGATCTTCTTGAATAAAGGTATGGTTCATGACAATGGGTGGCGGATATCGCCTGCTGTTCTTTTAATAATACGGCCATTGCTTTGACGAATGAGCAAACTTCCGTCGCTGTCAAAATCCTCAGCCATGCCTTCTACATCGGCTTTGCCATCATGAAAATGTATTTTTTGCCCTAATGTCAGGGAATACTTCTTGCATGCCGTGATGATGGCCTTGGATTTTCCGGAACATAAAATGAGATACCAGTGTTCCAGGCGTCTAAGCAAGGCTTGCATTAAATGGATTCGGTTAATGGTTTGTCCTGTCGCTGCTTTAAGGGAAGTGCCGCCATCCACTAACTGGCTTTTGGCCGTATTCACATTAATGCCGATACCGACGATGACAAATTTAACAGCATCCGATTCCGCACGCATTTCCGTTAATATGCCGGCGAGCTTGCCCCCGTCTAGGTACAAATCATTAGGCCATTTGATGCGGCTATTAGCGCCAGCAATTTCTTTAACAGCCTCCACCAGGGCAATGGCTGCCATCAATGTTAAGGGGGCAGTGCGTCCTGGAGATAATGGTGGGCGTAAAATCACCGAACAATAAATGCCCTTTGCCTTTGGCGAGGTCCATTTGCGCCCTAACCGGCCACGGCCTTTGTTTTGGGTTTCCGCACAAACAACGGTCCCTTCAATCGCTCCATCGGTGGCAAAACGAAAAGCTTCATCCATGGTGCTGTCTAAAGTTTCATAGGTGTGGATGGTTCGACCAAATATTTTCGTATCTAGCCCGTGATGGATTTCGTGGGATAACAGTAGGTCTGGAATTTGGGAAAGTTTATAGCCAAGGTGCGGGACAGCTAGGATTTCATAGCCGTCGTGGCGCAACTGGTCGATATGTTTCCATACGGCCGTCCGGCTGATTTTGAGCATATCGCTAATATCTTCGCCGGAGACATAGCCATCTGTTTCTTTTAGAAACTCTATAATTTTCTCAATCATTGTAAATCTTGCTCGGAATTGTTCCGCCCTTTATAAGGCATTAAATGTTTTGATATTTACTCCGCTCAGGGGCGGTTTCTTAACGCCAAAGGTCTTTCGTCTCGGCATTCCCTCTTTCCTCAAGCTGCTTTGGCTAAAACCTAACTTCGCTTCGTAAACACCAAAACAATTTAATGCCCTATTCAGTTCTTCACTTGAAGAAATTGCGTCAAACATTGGGTCGGCATTGTGGAGCCGAACAATCAGACGTTTTTTGCCAAATGTTTACGAAGAATTACAGATTGGGTGTAGCGACCCGCTTTATTGGAGCGTTCTTTGCTTACTGGTCTTCGAACACCCAAGCTGTAAACTGAAGTAACCGGCAAAAATACGTCGTGAGGCGTAACAATGACGGACAATGTTTGCACTCAATACCTGAAAGAATCTTGACCAACCTTATCAAATTTTATTATGCTCGTAGCTGATTAACTTTAATCTTAAGTTGCTCTACAAAATATTGAATATCTTCGGGCTTAGTCCAACGCCCGATTGTGACACGTAACGATCCAAGTGCCACGGCATCCGACAAGCCAATAGCTTTAAGCACATGCGACGGGGTAAGCGTTCCTGCACTGCACGCAGACCCAACAGATGTGTAAATCCCTGCCATATCTAAAACAGCGACGAGATCTTCTCCCTTGATCCCTTCAAACGAAAAATGTGCATTATTGGGCAATCGTCCCTGACTGTCTCCGTTTAAACGGCTACCCGCAATTGACGCTAGCACTTCTTTAATCATCCGGTCCCGTAATTGCACCTGGACCTCCTGCTCTTCGTTCATGCGTTCTACACAAATAGATAATGCCTTAGCCATCCCTACTGCTCCCGGCACATTCGGCGTTCCAGCCCGACGGGAACGTTCCTGGTCCCCACCTAATAACAATGGGTTAGCGCGCGTGCCTTGGCGCATAAATAATGCCCCAATGCCCGGCGGCCCGTAAAATTTATGCGCAGAGACACTTAATAAATCACATGAAATGCTTTTAAGATCGACGGGAATATGTCCTGCCGTTTGAACGGCATCCACTAAGGTGTAAATCCCTTTGGATTTAGCTAAAGCGCAAATTTTCTCAACCGGCTGGATCGTGCCGATTTCATTATTGGCATGGCCAACAGCTATTAAAATCGTGTCTAGTCGGATGGCGGACTCAATTGCCGCAGGATCAATCATCCCACGCGGATCCGGGGAAATCACGCTGATCTCAAAACCTTCTGCTTTTAATCTGCGGATGGGTTCTAAAACACAGTGGTGCTCAATGGCCGTGACAATGATGTGCTTGCCCTTGGCTGCCTGGGCATAGGCCACCCCAAATATAGCCTGATTATTCGCTTCCGTAGCGTTTGCCGTTAAGATAACTTCAGTTGGATTGGCCCCCAAAAGTGCTGCCACTTGTTCACGGCTTTCTTCAAGGGCTTTGCGAGCCCGACGACCAAATGCATGCGGACTTAAAGGATTGCCAAAACGCTCGTTAAAAAATGGGCGCATGGCCTCCCACACCGCAGGGTCGCAGGGGGTTGTTGCTGCATAGTCTAAATAGATTTCTGGCATGCCGATATATTAATCGTGGGGATGGTGATTGTCAACCGGATTGATGTGGGTGGTTAACAATGAAACGGGGAGAAAAAAGAAAGTGTTTAAATGCCAAGGGAGGGAATCGAACCCTCACAGCCGTGAAGCTACTGGTTTTTGAGACCAGCGCGTA
>CAZHGK010000151.1:0-3686 GCA_964532095.1 uncultured Planctomycetales bacterium
GTTTCTGCAACTGATGGTCTGATGCCTCAAACCAGCGAACACATCTTGCTAGCTCGTCAGGTCAACGTTCATAAAATTGTTGTGTACATGAACAAGTGCGATCAAGTTGCTGATAAAGAATTATTGGACTTAGTTGAACTTGAAGTCCGTGATTTGTTAAGCAAATATAAATTTGATGGCGATAATACTCCAATCATCCGTGGTTCTGCCTTGGATGCCTTAAACAATCCTAAAGATTACGAAGGCAAGGCTAAACCAATTCTCGACTTAATGAAAGCTGTCGACGATTTCGTTCCAACACCTGTACGTGAATTAGACAAGCCATTTTCCATGGCGATCGAAGACGTGTTCTCTATTTCCGGTCGTGGTACAGTTGCGACAGGACGTATCGAACGCGGTATTGTTAAAGTTGGCGATGAAGTTGATTTAATTGGTCTTCACCCAGATGTTCGCAAAGTTGTTGTGACTGGTGTTGAAATGTTCCGTAAGGAATTGGATCAAGGTCAAGCAGGTGACAACGTTGGTTTGTTGTTGCGTGGTATTAATAAGGAAGATATCGAACGCGGGATGGTTTTAGCAGTTCCTGGTTCTATCAAACCTCACACCAAATTCAAGGCTTCTGTATATATCTTAACCAAAGAAGAAGGTGGACGTCATACCCCGTTCTTTAAAGGTTACCGTCCTCAGTTCTATTTTAGAACGACAGACGTTACTGGTACTGCAGAACTTCCTGCCGGCGTTGAAATGTGTATGCCTGGCGATAACGTTGTACTCGAAGTTGAATTAATTACACCTGTGGCCATGGATAAAGAATTACGTTTCGCTATCCGCGAAGGTGGTCGTACCGTCGGTGCTGGTGTTATCTCTGAGGTTATCAAGTAATGCAAAAAATACGTATTAAATTAAAAGCATTCGATCACCGTTTAATCGATCAATCGACACAGGAAATTGTGGATACCGCCATCCGTACCGGCGCTCAAATCCTAGGTCCTGTGCCATTACCGACGAAAAAGGAACTGTACACCGTCCTTCGTTCACCGGTTATTGATAAGAAAAGTAGGGAGCAATTTAAATTAGCAACACATAAACGTCTGATTGATTTAGTAAATCCGACCTCAAAAACTGTTGAGGCGTTGCGCAAGCTAAACTTGCCAGCGGGTGTTGACGTAGAGATTAAGCAGTAAGCCGTCAAGACAGGGACGTCACCATTCCCTAATAAGAGTTAGGGAAGGGGTTGTTTTTCTGTCTTTTAAGGCAAAATAGGAGAGTTACCGTGATTAGAGGTTTGATGGGTAAGAAAATTGGAATGACACAAATCTTCGATAAAGAAGGCAATATTACGCCTGTTACTGTCGTCGAGGTTGGACCTTGCACAGTGTTGGAATTAAAAGCAAAACCTGTGAAGATTGTTTTAGGTTACATGCCTGCTAAAGAATCTCGTGTTAAAAAGCCTGTGTTAGGCGTGTTTAAAAAAGCAGGTGTTGTTCCGATGAAATATATTAAAGAAGTTCAATCTACGGATAACAAAGATTATAAGGTTGGCGATGAAATTAAAGCCGATCATTTCAAGTCTGGTGATTTCGTGGATGTGACTGGTACATCGATTGGTAAAGGGTTCCAAGGTGGGATGGTCCGCTGGAATTGGGGTGGTGGTCCTGCAGCTCACGGTTCTATGCATCACCGTCGTGTTGGTTCCATTGGTTCTTCGTCCGATCCTTCCCGTGTTTATAAAGGTCAGCATATGCCTGGTCATATGGGTATGGACCGTGTTACTGTGCAAGGCTTACGCGTCATGCAAGTCGATGCAGATAATAATTTGGTTTTAGTTAAAGGCGCTGTCCCAGGCCATAAGAATGCAGTCGTTGTGATCAATAAATCTAAGAAGAAGGCATGGCGTTCTCTCGAAGAAAAGAATGTCACAGTAGAAGTTAAACGTAACCCAATGAAACAAAGTAAAGCATCTGCGGGTAAAACAGCTAAAAAGTGATTCTGACGTAATGTCAGAATCATCCTGAGCCTAAGAGCGAAGGATCATAAGGAATTGGTTATGCCAGAATTAACAGTAATCGACGTCAAAGGTAAAAAATCATCGAGCATCGATCTTCCCAAGGATCAATTTGGGGTCCATGTCAACGATGCCGTTATTCATCAAGCGGTTGTTATGTACCATGCCAATAACCGTCAAGGGACTGTCTCTACAAAAGACCGTGGCGAAGTTTCCGGTGGTGGTAAAAAACCATGGGCTCAAAAAGGGACAGGTCGTGCACGTGCTGGTTCTTCCCGTTCTCCTTTGTGGAAAAAGGGTGGGATTACATTCGGTCCTAAGCCACGTAATTTTTCTTTTGATGTTCCTAAAAAGATTCGTACGGCTGCCTTGCGTGAAGCTTTAAATTCAAAGTTTTTAAGTAACGAATTGTTCTGTATCGATAATGTGGTTGTTCCTTCAGGAAAAACCAAAGATTTTTCTAAGCTTTTAGTGGACTTAAAATTAAGCAAGGGCAAAACCTTGGCCATTTTAGAAGGTGCTGATGAAAAAGTTTTATTAGCCGCTCGTAACTTGCCATTTTTGTCAATTGTCCGGGCGATTGATGTTAACGCTCTTTATATTTTAAGTAATAAAAATATTTTAGTCACCAAAACAGCATTAGATGTTTTGTTAAAGAGAATACAGTAAGGATAAAGTCATGATTACTTGTTACGATGTTATTAAATCACTCGTTCGCACGGAAAAAGGTTCAGTCTTAGAAGCTCAACGCAAATATCTTTTTCACGTGGCTCCTGATGCGACTAAGGTTGCAGTGAAGCGTGCTGTCGAAGAAATTTATAAGGTAAAAGTTAACGACGTCAATACCTCTATCGTGCCCGGGAAATTAAAACGCGTGCGTGTGAAGGCAGGATATACGTCTAATTGGAAAAAAGCAATTGTGTCCCTGAAAGAGGGACAAAAAATTGAGGGTGTGTAATGGGTATCAAGAGATTTAGACCAATCACAAATGGGCTTCGCCATGCGGCATTGCCTGACTATGCAGAATTAACCAAGGGTAAGCCAGAAAAGGCTTTGCTCGTCCCGATTAAGGGAACTGGCGGTCGTAATAATAAAGGCCGTATCACGTCCCGTCATCGTGGCGCTGGCCACAAACGCATGTACCGTTTAATTGATTTTAAACGTACACGTATCGACGATCCTGCGGATGTTTTAGCGATTGAATATGATCCTAACCGTACCTGCCGTATTGCGTTAATTGAATATAAAAGTGATAAAACCAAATCTTATATTTTAGCTCCTGTAGATTTACGCGTTGGCCAGACAATTATCAGCACCAATGATGGCGATGTGGAAATGCAAGCAGGAAATTGTTTACCTTTAGCAAAAATCCCATTAGGGACGGCTGTTCATAATGTGGAATTAAAAGTTGGTTTCGGTGGCCAAATGGCCCGTAGCGCCGGAGCTGCTGCTCAATTAATTGCCCGTGAAGGTGGCGTTGCTCATTTACGCTTACCATCTTCTGAAGTTCGTAAAGTTTCGATTGATTGCCGTGCAACCATCGGCCAATTAAGTAATGTGGAAAATGAAACCGTTTCGATCGGTAAAGCCGGTCGTAGCCGTTGGTATGGCCGTCGTCCTCAATCCCGTGGTGTTGTTATGAACCCGGTCGACCATCCACACGGTGGTGGTGAAGGTAAGG
>CAZHGK010000152.1:0-3646 GCA_964532095.1 uncultured Planctomycetales bacterium
TTGACCTGCTGGACGCACCATCATCCCTGGTTGTGGTAGATTCAAACCTTGGGCATATGCTTGTGGCACAATGGTAGTGGTGACGAAGGCCGTTAAAACGACCGCAATAAGGCTGCGGAATGTGCCGTTAAAACGTCTTTGCTTGGTGGCTGTTAACATTGAACTTCTCCTTTTATAGGGTAAATCGTTTGGTTACATTTTCTATATTTTTAAGGACTGGGGTTAAAGAACATTTTTACTGCTTATGGGAAAATATAACACATTCTCAACAAAAAACAAGGTTTTGGGGGGAATTATTGGGAAACGCTTTCTTAAGATTTCTTCGACGAGAAGTAAAAAATATAAAAAGAATTTCTAAAAATTTTTAATTTATTAATTCTCATATCACCCCATAAAAAAACGGCAAGCTAATTGCCAACCCTGAACGTATGGCTAAAATTTGAGGGGCAAACCCATCAATATTGGCTTTTAAGAGCCATTCAAACCCCTTAGGGGTGCTTATTTGAGCGCTATTTCCCTTGATATTCATCTCCAAATAGCCAGGATTAAAATCAATCCCGCCGTTGGCAGGAATAATCATCGCCTTATTTGCTTTGTCAGGAGATTGAAATAATTGACTCCTTGGCGCTGTATAAGGAAGGTATTGAGGGTTTGGATTTCCTGAAGGATATGCAAGGCGAGGCACAGCAGGCAAGCTTCGTTCTTCTGCTACCATGTCTCTATACCATTTGCGGCCCATCATACCACCTACACCAATCAGGATCGCTCCTGCCACGATAAATGCTACTTTATCAGAAACGAGTAAAGAATCCCAAAAACTCATTTTTGTTATTTTAGGATATGCTTGTCGAAATACTAATTCAGCTAACTGCTGCCGTTGCTGATCAGTTCTGCCTCTTTTCATATTAATCCCGGAAGCCGGAATTGTTTGCTCTGATGGCCCAATTGAATTAATAGAAATTTGTGGAGCAGCCTGGTTGGCTCTTTCAACGGTTGATGTCACAATCTTAAGACCAGATTGGGGAATCTCTGTGTTGATCAGTCCTATGGTATTAATAGGCAATGGCGAGAGGCCTTCTTGAGAACTTCCAGCGGACGGCTGCGCAATTCCAAGCCCAGAATGAATAATTCTTGCACGCGTCTCTCCAATACTGTTTATGGGAACATCCAAACTTACTGTTTTATAATTCTCAGAATAATTCTTGTGGATGCGTTCAATACGTTTGGCAATCGCATCGTAAATTAACGGCTCGACTAGCTCGCTACCATTTTGAAATTTCTTGGGAGCCTTTAAGCCACGTAATTGCTCCGCCAATACCCGCGCAAATCTTTCGCTTTCAGCAATTGTCAAGCCCGTAGCCCTAGCGTCAAATTTTAAATCCATCATCACATTACTGACGATAGCTGCCACTGTCTTTGTTTTTCCCTTAAATTCTTTTGCTGGAAGCTTAAGATAGGCTTCCACTAAAAATTTAATCCCCTTGACCTGTTCCGGAATATTCACTCCCCATTGGCCAATGTGCGATTTCTGACGGTTAGCTGCTGCTAACTGCTTGATTTGACTCAAACTCAATGGTTTTTCCTTAAGAGTGTCCTTAAGTTGTTCTAAAATGGCAACAACTTCAACATCATCTCCTAAACGAAACCCCGAACCTGTCTGGTTTAAAGATTTTCTTTTCCCTCGAGGTGACACAATAACCTCTGTGTCCCCTGTCTTACTTCCAACTGTCGCTGTTCTTGTTGCTCTTTCATCTTTCCCAGATCCAACGTCAACACCGGTAGTTTCGCTTCCATCTAATACATTTCCCAATGTCTTCATTGCTGCTGATACTTCATCCATTGAAACCTTCCGTATTTCTGTTTTCATAGCGGCTGTTGGCGTTTGGGCAGTCTCCATCCTGGAAAAATCAAAAATAGTCCCTCCAGAAAAATATTTACGGAGTACTGTATTGCCCCCCTCCCTAACCTTCCCCACCAATGGAAGGGAACCGACAGGTTCTTCCTTGATATAATTGTACACTCCCCGACGAAAAGCTTGTAAGTATTGCTGATAGATTTGTTCATTGGCTTTAGGATCATCCGTTGCCACACCTGCTGTTTTACTTTGGTCAACATACACCTTGCGCAATAAATGCTGCTTTAATCGCTTCTTAAACCAGGCTGATAAAATCATGGAATTGTACATTTGCCGCAACGGGGCAAAATGCGCGCCTTCATTAACTTCGCGCTCTATTTCGGGTAAGATGACCTCGCGGATGATTTGGGAAAACCGGGGACGTAGTTGGGTTTTCCCTCCTTCTTGCTCTTCTGAAAACCCAACTACGTCCCCGGTTTTCTGCAATGCTAAATAATCTTCGTCAAGCATAACCTTTAAACGACTCTCCATAATATACGCCACATTGCCTTTTTCAAAAACAGTCACCTTGCTTGGAACAATCCACACCTTGTTAAAGGTGTTAACAGGGATTTCTGTCGTTCCTAATTTTTCTGCTGCCTGACGATAGATTTCTTTCCAAAATTTCTTTCCCAAAGGCTCTTCGGGATACATTAAGGAAGCCGTCAACTGCTTAAGAATATAATCTTGCGCCAACATATCGCGTCCCATTTCTGTTTGGCTAAAATCCCAGGCAATCGTACGGTCTTTTTCATAAGGAGACAGGTTAACCCACAAATCTTTTTCTGGGGTTGTTAAGGAAGCAAGAAAATATTTAATCAGCTTGGCGTATTCTTCCTGCTTTTGATCCAAGGTCATAGAACGGTCGCCTGGTTTAATGAGAAAATTAAATTTCAATGGATCGGCAGGATTAATCTTTATCCCTTTAATGATGGCAGGAGAAAAAATTGCAGTTGAAAAAATCATTGTCCCTGGCGCAGGTAAAACTACCGGATTTGAACGGTTTACTGTTGACTGTGCCAACGCCTGACCCTGGGCAGAAGACAATACAGTTAATGTTGTAAATGCTACGAAGACAATGCTTTGCAAAAAGCGTCCCGGCCAATGATATCTATTTTTATCAAAGTATTTAATCATGGATTCTTTATTTAACTAGTTTTAGTAATCAGGGAGAGTATAACATATTTTAATGCACACTGCCAGGTAACCGGCTTCGGTCCTCATCGGGAACATTAAATGGTTTTTCCAGTCATTTCCCTGATGATTGTCCGTAAATCTTCCACCTCAAACGGCTTCTTTAAACACCCGCAAGCCCCTAAATCCAGGGCCTGGCGCCGCTTTTCTTCCAAACTATATCCACTCATCATCACCACCGGCATTTGTGGGCGGGCAGATTTTAATTCCTTTAATACCTCCACCCCATCTTTTTCCGGCATCATCATATCAACAAAAGCAATATCGTATTCTTTTCCATCAAGTACGCTGGCCACATCCATCGGGTCATGCAGCACCGTAATATTATGACCATAGTATCCAAGGGTGATGTCAAAAAAATCGCGGATAACTTTCTTATCGTCGATGACTAATACATTGATGCGGTTTTCCATAATATTTTCCTTTACACCTCGTTAGTCATTCCCGAACGCTTTTGCACCCTCATACCGGGTGTTCCCAAAGGTCGTCGGGAATCCAGAATTCTGGACCCCCGATTAAAACATTCGGGGGTGACAACACTCAATACACCTGCTGACA
>CAZHGK010000153.1:0-3178 GCA_964532095.1 uncultured Planctomycetales bacterium
ACTTATCTGTGGCTTTTCCGTATAATCCCAATATATGCGTGGGACCGAATCCTTGTGCGCCACCAGCGCCTCCGGTGAACTGTGCGGGAACGTGGGGAGCGTGTGTAGCTCCCGGATTTCAAACTTTTACTATTACAACGCCAGCCTCTGGCGGAGGCGCGGCTTGTCCATCGCCTTTAACCAGGGCCTGTGTGATGCCACCACCTGATCCCGATCCTCCGACAGCATTGGCGGCCTGTGGTCCGGCAGCAACTTCTTTTCTGGCGCCGACATCGGCACATCTGGATTATGTGCTTCGGGTAATAATTTAGTAACACCTCCAGGAGTGACATTTAATACAGCGAGTTCATGGTTTGAATGGCAATGTAATGGGACGGATGGGAATATATCTTGTCATACAGTATCGCAGATATCTCCAATTGTTGGAGCTTGTGATAGTGCCGCAACCACTGGTACGTTTGTGGCCTTGCCAAGTAATATAAATTATTGTTCGGCGGGATACGCAAATCCAGATCCTCCAAACTTGGTTGCTGTTCCACCACCTCCCGCAGTGCCCACTCATCAAGAGTGGCAATGGACATGTATGGGGATTAATGGTGGAGGTAATAGTGGAATATGTTCAGCCGCAAAAACTAGTAATGATAACGGAGATTGTTTGGCAGTGGCACCTGCGGCTTCGACAACTCCTCCTGATGGTGTTGGTTGCCAAGCCGGAACACAGTCCTCGGTCACAGTGCCGACAGCGGCCCCTTGGGATTATTCGTGGACTTGCGGAACAGCGCCGGGCACGGTGGTGACGTGTACATCACCGATGATGAGGGTCGATGCGGCTTGCGGTTCTTTTGCGAGTGGATCAGAAATAGTTAGTCCTGTTTATAATCCGTTACAAGAGCAAACCTATCTTAATAGTCATACATCAGTTACGTTTATTAACTATGCAGCTACGACGCAGCGGTTGACTGCAGCAAGTATTTTAAATGCATTGAATGGTAATAGTATTAGTAGCTGTAGTGTTGGAACTTTCGATACTACATATTTTCCATTTGCTTTAAGCCCATCTGTAGTAGGTCGAACCTCTGAAGAGTATGTTTCCTGGAAATGTCATAACACAAACTTGGGAGATCCTATTTTATGTTTTGCAAGAGGCTGCACGCTGAATGATGGTTCTTGTTATGGAATCAGTCCTACAACAACTACAATTCCAGGGCCTTTGGTTTTTACTCAAAATAATTGTGTGGATTTAACATATACAGGTACGGGAGATAATCTTTGTTCTTCTAATCAATATGTCGCAGGAGTGCAGGATTCTATCGGTGGAATAGATCGACAACACGGAATGGATGGGGTGGTTTGCTGTGATTCGCCGCCATCTGTTGGTTATTCAAGTTGCGAACCTGGATTTTCTTACACAGGTACGGGACAAAATTTTTGTTCTATGGGAAATGTTATGCTGGGTATTTGGGATGATGGCGGTGGAATGGATGGAATGAATGGCCCCGTTTGTTGTACGCCGACATTACCTGTGGGGCGAAGCAATTGTGTTGATGTCTACTATTCAGGGAATAGTAGAATCATGTGCCCTGTTGGAAAATATGCGGCTGGCATGCATGATAATGGAGGCGGAAGTGACGGCGTAAACGGTATCATTTGCTGTGACCCATAAATGAAATTGTGATTGAAACAAAGGATAACAAAAAGCAGAGTTTGCAAGTTTTTAATTATCATCTAGCTATTCTTGGCTTTTGTGACTCATAAAAAAAGTTAAAGGTGTTACCTTGGGGATAGGTATTTTAAATCATGAAGTTAAGATGTTGAAATTGTTGGATTTATTATAACTATATGATTTTATTAAAGAAAACGCTTTACCTATTGAAAAAAATATGCAATCCTTTAGTCTGGAGATGTTTATGAAGATCGGTTTTAATGTTAATCAAAGAAAGTCTTTAGAGGCAGTTTTATATCTAGCAAACAAAGCTGGTGGGAAGATTAATATATATAACCTTCTTAAGGCCGTGTTTGAAGCAGATAAAATTCACTTAAATAAATATGCTCGCCCAGTTACTGGTGACTCTTATATAAGAATGCCTTACGGAACAGTACCTTCTACTATCTACGATTTTATTAAAAAGGATTCTCTGGCCTTAGCCTCTTTGAACTTAGATGAGTATCCTTTTGAAATTAATGGGCATTTTCTTTTACCAAAGCGACCAAGTGAAACTAAGTATTTTTCTAAAAGTGATATCCATGCACTTGATGAGGGTTTTGACGTTTATGGAAATCTTGAATTTGGTCAGGTAGAAGATAAAAATCATAAAGAAAAATGTTGGTTGGAAACTGAGCCCAATGCGATTATTCCTTTTGAAAAGATGATAGAAAATCAGGAAGTTTTAAAAGAGTTAGAAGAGACAGAACCATTTAGTATTGTGGTGTAAATGTCAACTCAAGCTAAATATACGTTTAAAGTCGGACACATCCTAAGAATTAATGTTGAAATACCACATAGACCAGTAAAAGTCTGTGTTTGTGTGTCTATTGCACCAAATCTCAATTTTTATATCAATTCAGAAAATCGAAATAATAGTGATAGTATAGAATTCAAGTGCAAACAGCCACATCGTGATTATCCATACAATGACAGCTACTTGAGTTTAGCTAAGGCTTATGATCACAGATCAAAAGAAATAACAAAAGATTATGGGCCAATTGACTTAGATGAATGCAATTTGATTATTGAGCGAGTAAAATCAAGTCAGACTCTTACTGAAATTGAAATTCAACAAATTGTTAATTCATTAGAAGGTTTTAAATTGAAAAAATTTTAAGCCTTAGAACAAAAAAAAACAAAATATCTTGCAAGCTTAAAAATAAAAAAAATTTAAACTTCTTTGATAAACCAATCTCGGGAGTGGCGAACCTGAGCACCCCAAATTCCTTTTTCTGTACGTTCCCCAACAGAAATCACCATGACCACTCGGTCCGTGCTTTTTAAATTTAGAATTTTTGCCACTCGGGATTCATCCATTCCCTCCATCGGACAAGTATCAAATCCTTGATTGCGAATGGATAACATAAAATTTTCACAAGCCAAAGCCGCTGATTTGATCGCAATTTCTTGCAAATCTCGGGTGGTCGCCGGGCGACGAGAAGTTGGCCGAAATAAACCCAAAACATTCATAAA
>CAZHGK010000153.1:3188-3560 GCA_964532095.1 uncultured Planctomycetales bacterium
CGAAATCCATAAACGGTGGGCATAAGCTTATCGTAATAAACTAAAACTTTTGCGTCCGCTCCAGAGGCGCGTAAAGAATCCGACATCGCTTTTGCATTTCGTTTCCAATGATGAATACTAGCGACGCTGACAATCAGTTCTTGTGCCGTTCGAGCCGCAGATTGATTTAAACACGCCTCGATCAGTTTTTGTTTTTTTTCTGGGGATTTCACCCAATAAAATTCCCACGATTGCATATTCGAAGAATTGGGTGCCAGCAAAGCTTCATCCAAAGCTTTATTCATAACGATGGCTGGAACGGGCTTATCGGTATATCCACGAATACTTCGACGACTTTTTATGACATCTGAAAATTCCATTTTAATGTCCTTT
>CAZHGK010000154.1:0-3503 GCA_964532095.1 uncultured Planctomycetales bacterium
CCACGTGCATGTGTTGTGGGGGATGGGGGGTGTGAGGCCTGAAAGAATCTTGACCAGCCTTATCACCTTTCGAAAATTACTATATGCAAAAATACGTCGTGAGGCGTAATAATGATGGACAATAATTGACGCAAATTATTTTACAATCGCCCCAACTTTAACATCCTTTTCAGGCATTATGAGTGCCATGGAAACATCGTCGGAAGCAGCCATGATCATCCCATTAGACTGTTCCCCACGGATCACAGCCGGTTGCAAATTAGCAATAATCACAACCTTGCGGCCAACTAATTGCTCTGGCGTATACGCCTTGCGAATTCCCGCCACAATCTGACGCACATCACGGCCAGTATCCACTTGCAAAAGATATAAACGGTCGGCATTAGGATGCTCTTTGACTTCTTTAATCTGAGCAACGACCAATTGGAATTTCTTAAAATCATCAATGCTCACTAATACTGGTGCTGCGGCCACTGGCGCCGCTGCGACAGGTGGTACAGGTGCTGGTGTCGGCGCTGCAGGTGTTGGTTGTGCGTTAAGCTCGCTCATAATTCTCCTCTTTCTCTTGGATAGTAATAGGTCAAGTTTAGCGGGAGCTAAAATAATTTCAACTGTTGTTTTTCGCTGTCAGCTTTGACAATTTTAGGAGGTTTTGCCGTTGCGTAATTCTTTAGCTTCTCTTCAATGTCAGATAAAAATGGCGATGGCGGCAAGAATACTGTTTTGCCAAATATCTGGCGACGCTTGGCATGGGTCAAATATAAAATATCTTTGGCCCGGGTCATGCCCACATAAAATAATCGGCGTTCTTCCTGGGCGTCCCCTTTCATATTCTCTAAATTAAGCGGCAGCAAATCTTGTTCGCATCCGACGATAAATACCACTGGAAATTCCAAACCCTTGGCCGCGTGCAGGGTCAACAAAGAAACCTTCTCGACATTAAATCCCAATTCTTCTTCCCTCTGATGCAAAGCGGCCTCATCTGCCTGCTCTTGTGTTAAAACCACACGATCAGTGATTTGACGTGGATTGGATATTTGATAAGGAATACCAACGTGATCAAGTGCCTGTATCAGTACATGCCTTTGGCTGTTTAAGCGAAATAAAATGGCAATATCCTTAAAACTATATTCCCCACCGGAGGCCCTATGCATATCCGTGCCCCCTATTAACTTTTCAATCTGATGGGCCACATACTCTGCCTCTGCCCTATCCGTCGCTGCTTGATGCACGGTCAACCGGCCCTGGGTATAAATATGGGCGACAAGCTCAAAATCCTTAGACTGGGAACTGATCAACTGGGTGCTGGCTTCCAATAAATTTGCCCGTGAGCGATAATGTTCCTTAAGCGTCATGGTGATGGCCCCAGGAAAATCTTCGGTAAACTTTTGAAAGATTTCTACCCGACTGCCCCGAAATCCATAAATGGATTGCCGAGGATCTCCAATAACAGTGAGCCTAACCCCACCATCGACCAATGCTTTAAGGAGCGCCACCTGAATAGGATTAATATCCTGGTACTCATCCACATAAATAAATGGATACTCTCGACGTAATTCCTGCACAACAATTTCCTGATTATCCAAAAGCAACAGTGTTTCTCTTAGAATATCATCAAAATCAATCATCCCTGCCTGGCGCAAATAACGATGGTAACGGGTAAAATCCTCATTTGGCTCAATCGCCATCCGGGTGGATTTAAGCAGGCTAATCTCATCAAGCTTGCGTCGGCGCTGGCTTGCCGTTGCCTGGGGCCATAAATTATTTGTTAAGGCATCAATGTCCCCTTCAAGAGCGACTGAGAATTTTGCCGGCAAAGGTGTTAAATGGGCATAACGCCTAAGAATGGTCAGACAAAAACGATGGAACGTCCCAACAAAAACACGGGAAGCATCGACCTCCAATGTTTCTAAACGCTCCCTCATCTCTTGGGCTGCTTTATTAGTAAATGTGATCGCTAAAATCTTTGTGTCGGGTTTTAAGGAAGGAATTTGACGCGCAATCCGGTGAGTAATGGTATGGGTTTTGCCCGTGCCTGGGCCAGCCACAATTAATAAATGTCCGCCGGCATAATCAACAGCAGCTTGTTGGGATTGACTTAATTGCAAGGATTAAACTCCCATCCTTTTCTTAAAATAATGCCAGTTGTTGGTCAATTGTTTGGCGCTCTTCTTCGGAAAAGATATTAATATGGCCAAATTCTCCGTCGTAACCTGCAGCAATATTTACTTTTCCCTGACGCATCCGCGATATTGCCTCTGCAATATATGACGATGACGCTTTAGCGATAGCTTTAACCGAAGCATCCATTAAAATATGAAACTCGCTTCCCAACTTAGATAACATCCCCATATACATCTGTTGCACAGCCTTGGAGCTTGGGCCAACATCCATACTTTCACCAATCACTTCAGGCAAAGGAATAATGCTATGGTATTTTCTTGCCCGAGGGGATTTGCGACCTTCCGCACAATCCGCTAAATCATCCACGCGCGCCATAACCCCAACCGTCACTGGCTTTCCACAACCTGAACAAATACCCTGATGCGCCTTGGTTTCTTTAGGATGCCAACGTACCCCACAGGCCCGGTGCCCGTCGTAATGGTACTTGCCTTCTTCAGGAAAGAATTCAATCGTGGCACTTAACCCGGGATCATTTTTATCTGACAAGGCGCGATAGATCGAAGGGTAGGACAATTGAGTATCAAAAATATTTGCCTCCCGTCCAAGCTTGCCAGGAGAATGCGCATCCGAATTAGAAATTAAAATGTACGGGTCTAATTGCTTAAGCCGCCAGTTCATGACCGGATCCGACGATAAACCAGTTTCAACCGCATATATTTTATTTGCCAAATCACCAAAAGCCTCTTCCATGCTGTTAAACCCGCCCATGGAACCCAGAGCTGAAAACCAGGGCGTCCAAATATGCGCAGGCACAAATAAATTCATGGGGTCTGCCTCAAGCGTAATGCGAAGTAAGTCATAGGAGTCCAACCCTAAAATCGGACGACCATCTGAGGAAATATTTCCAATCGCTCCTAATTGCTTCTGAATACGCCCAGCAGATTTAAAAGAAGGCGCAAAAATCAAATTATGCACCTTGCGCACTTTATCATGACGCTTATAAATATTAGAAATCTCAACAGTCAGCATAAAACGCACTTGCCGACGGCATGCCAGTGGAATCTGCTCATCCATGGGCTTGGCATATTGGTCCTTAAGCTTAAACAAGCCTTCTTCTGCGGGCTCTAATTTCTTTTCTAATTCTTTAAACCATACCGGATGCACAAAATCCCCGGTACCGACGACATCAATGCCCTTGTATTGGGCCCAAACATACAGATGCTCTAGATCAAGGTCTTTTGACGTTGCTCTGGAATATTTAGAGTGGATATGCAAATCTGCGATAAAAGGCATGTTAAAAAATCCCCTTGTCGATTAATGGTTGACGGTACGCTTTCCAAAAACGGGTCACATCCCCGCAGGGAATTTTTCTTAAGGTC
>CAZHGK010000155.1:0-3475 GCA_964532095.1 uncultured Planctomycetales bacterium
ACCTATTGAATGTAAGTCAATTGCTCTAACCAATTGAGCTAACCGCCCGAAATCGAGAATCTTTTATACCCGATTTACCTATAACGGTCAAGAAGCTTTTCTTAATGGGTCGCTTGAAGATTTGCACCTAGGAAGGCATGTAAATCCGTCAGGGGTTGAATATTAAAAATAACGGGATAAAACCCAGGAGAGTTTTGCAGTTGCTTCAATATGGCAGGATCAACATTAAAAGAAATACCTTTGCCAGAGCCTTGGGTCTGTAAGAATTCATTGGAAGTAAGATCAATACCACCAGTATTGCTCATCGCTGCATCAGGTAACGCAGGAGTGTTGATGTCAACAGCTTGAGGATCAAAAGTAGTTAAATCAATAAGGTTCTTCTGTATGATCGCTTTATTATCGGGGTCATAAGTAGTTTTGACACATCTTGCAAAAACAGCAGCCACCTTGCGTGCCAAGGCCTGGGCACCGACAAATTCCGCACTCTTAGGAGAATCTTCTGATCTTATGGAAAATGTTTTTACTCCCATGTCTTTTAATTCTTTGGCCATTTCAACGGTCAACTGAATAGCTATGTCACGATTTCTCTTGCCTGGATCAACTGAGATCCCCGCACTTACAGCAGCAAGAGTTCCTGTTCTTAGATCAATTTCAACTGCGTAAGCTCCTGACAACTCCCCCTTTTCATCATAAGCAAAAAGTAATCTACTTTTTGTCTTAAGTGCATACTCCTTCAGATATCCCCAACTGACAATTCTTCTAATAGCTTGCACATCTTGCTCAGATGTATCTAAGCCCTTTGGGATTATATGTTTGAAACTTAACTGCGCAGGTTTCTGCGTACTCATCGCTTTATCAGACAAAGAGGGTGTTGTTATGTCCACTAATTTGGGATCAAAGGTAGTTAGATTAATAATATTTTTCCGTATAATATCTTTTCTCTCGTTGTCGGCATAAATCGTTTTGACCCATCTTGCAAAAACAGCAGCGACCTTACGCGCCAAAGCCTGAGATCCTTTAAATTCTGGACTTCCAACAACATCCTCTGTCGATATAGAAAATATTTCTACTCCCATGTTTTGTAAATCTTGAGCCATCTTTACATTCATTTGAATTGCTATCTCACGGTTTCTTTTTTGTGGGTCTACCGATATTCCTCTACCCACAGCAAGCGTTCCTGTTTTTATATCAATTTCTACCGCTTGGGCTCCAACTAATTGGTCATCTTCATAGGCCAGTAAAATACGGTCTGCTCCAGCTAAAGATTTTTCTGTCAAATATCCCCAACTTTCTATCTTTTTCATTCTTCTAATATCTTCTGCGGACATTTCACCAAGACCAGGATTTAGAACTTTATACCTTAATTGGGCAATTTCTCGCTTCTTTGCTGAGGATTGAGTGCTCATGGCCTGATCAAGTTCTGGTAAATCCGACATTTGATAACTAAGATCACCATTTTCAATGATGACACGACGTCCTTGTCCTTTCTTTTCAAGATCTTTAAGATAGTTAATCCCTCGATCCATGGCATCAAGCGCTTGGGCCCAGGCAAGATAATTAGCCGCTGTATGCGGGGCAAATGATTCAACCCGATTAGGTTGGTTACGAAATTCATTTAAGGTAACCGCTGTTCGTCCTTCAAAACTCTTTCTAAAGGCATCAATAGCTTGGGTACCAAAAACCCTGCCATTGGTCAGTTGCTGGATTTGGATCAAAAGCTCAGGGGTTATCTTTTTATAATCATCGATGACAAGCACAATATCATCGCCTCGTATTTTAATGGCCAAAAGATTAATACGCTGTTGACTTAAAAAGGCCTGTAAGCGACTAACGTTCGCCTGAAATTCTTCTGTCACTGCATCTGCTGCAGACATTAAAAGCTCTGATATTTTGTCTCGTTTTTGAGTTTTCAGCGCTTGAGCAATTTCTTGCATCAGTAGTTGATATTCCCGGATGTTTTTGCCACCCATGTTGATGATATCAACCATGATCAGCCCCACAGGTCCTTCGTAAGTTGCTTGATTAAAAAACCCTAACTCAGAATCTGCCGTCGGGAATTTAGAATCTCTCAAAACCAGATCCCAAGCTTCTGCTAAAATTGATCCTCTGTTATCGTTAACTGGCAATCTTTGATCATCACCGATCATTGATGACATTTCTCCAAGTTGTCGAATCAGCTCTTGCACCCTAAAACTTCTTTGATAGGCCAACTTAAAATCCAATTGCCACTGTTTAATAAAATCAACGAGCCCTGTAAGGACAAAATAATCATTAAGAAGTTGGTAGTTTCTCTCGCTACCAATGGTCTCTTGCATTGGCTGCGCAAGACTTGACCAAGCTATTTTTCTTCTTAGCATGCCCACAATATCGTCTTGAAGTACTTTTTGTCCCTTGTAAGCATCAAATACTGCTTGGGGCAATTGTTGCTTCAAATCTTGCCACCGCTCGATAAGCTCAAAAAACTTCCCTTCATTAAAAACAGTTCGCTGATCTGCTGAATTGGCTGCAAAATTATTCACTACAATCGCTAACTCAGCATTCATAACTGCCAACACCTTGGATTGAGCTATTTTTGTGGGATCGGTTTGTTCTTGGGTTGCTAAATGACTAATTCCAATATCGATCTTAAATAAACTTTGGCCTTTATTATCTCTTACTCGAACAGATCTCTTCAGTAATTCAGTTCTATACGGCTCTTGATTACGTAATTTATAGGCCATCTCATTACTTAACTCATAACTAATTGCGTCCAAGAATTCTCGACGTTGTTTTTCATTAAGGGTCTTGGGAGCTTTGAGCATGCGCAGCTTTAGAAAACTACGAACATACTGAATAAGCGCATTGACCTGTTCTTGTCCCAATACATCATTTAAATCTTTCAAACCTAAACCATCTTGAGTGCTGCCTGGCCATCGAAAGACAACGACCCAATCTTCATATTGAAAAACCGACTCTTTGTAGGTGGAGTACAAGGCTTTCGTTTCTGGCGTTGAACTAATCTTCAAAATTCGCCCTAAATGATCACTATTTCTTAACTGTGTCGTCAAATCACGTAAGTCTTGTTTTGAAATTTGACTAGCCTGGGTAATGGTACGTATTTTATTCGCCCATGTGATTTGTCTTAAAATCCTTGAGAAAAAATCTCTTTGTACGGTATTTCTTTTTATTGCTACTGTCTCACTTTTTGAATTTGGATAATTGGGTTGCACGCTCATGGCTGAATCAGAAACTCTTACTTGTGCAGAAATCATTGCCAGATTTCTAGGCGTGTTGCTTGGTAAATATCTGATATCGTCTATAAAAACTTGTGCTTTGGCGATAGCAGCACCATCAAATCCCATACCACCTGAGAAGTATTTACGAGGCACAGGTTGTTGAGTGATGGGATCAGCTTCTTCCTTGATGTAGTTATAGACGCCTTTCTTGAAGGCCTGCAGATAGCGTTGGTATATTAATTCAACGTCTGTAGGGGCTG
>CAZHGK010000156.1:0-3441 GCA_964532095.1 uncultured Planctomycetales bacterium
GTTTTATAAAGACCTTTAATTAAGGCCTCCCCCATATTCCCGCCACCGATAATACCAATTGTTTTCATAGATCCCTCTTTATGGTGTACTGACCATAGCTTCTTTAAAAATAGCACTGCCCACCCTAACCATGGTGGACCCTTCCTCAATGGCGATTGCGTAGTCGCCACTCATCCCCATGGATAAAACATCCATACCAACCTGTGCGTGACCATGAAAACGTTTCTGGATGGCATCACGAATATCGCGCAAATCACTAAAGGTCTTACGGATGATTCCAGCATCGTCGGTGTATGGGGCCATGGTCATTAAGCCCTTTACCTTTATTTGGGATAACCCAGCAATACCTTCTAATAAACTCATTGCCTCACCCGGATCTGCCCCAAATTTTTGTTCCTCACGAGCTGTATTAAATTGTACCAGAATATCGACGGTCTTATTATCTTTTAACGCCTGTTTTTGGATTTCACTGGCTAATTTAAAGCTATCGACGGATTGCACCATGGAACACACGCTAATAGCGTCCTTGGCTTTATTCGTCTGTAAATGGCCAATAAGATGCGAACGTAATTGTGGGTATTTAGCTGTTAAGACAGGAAATTTTTTCTGCGCTTCTTGCACACGGTTTTCAGCAATATGACTGATACCTGCCCCAATCGCCTGTTCAATGGCGGCAATAGGGACAAATTTAGTAACCCCAACAAGGGTTACCTCAGATGGTTTACGCCCTGCTTTGCGGCAGGCCTCATCCATCTGGGCTCTAACTGTTAAAACATTTTGCTCAATCATCACATTAATGGTCAAAAAATTTACGATGCGGCAGGAGCGTCGCCTATGACTTTCTGCACAGTTTCCAGGAGATCTTGCAACTTAAGGGGCTTGAGCAAATACGCTTTCACACCGCGGCGCTTAAACAACGGTTCCATTTCATTATAGGCAGTTAAAACGACGACGGGAACACCAACCAGTTCAGGATTCTTATGCATTTCAATGATGAAGGTATAGCCATTCATCTTGGGCATTTGAATATCCAACAGGATCAAATCTGGTTTGCGCTTGGAAACAGAATCTAACGCCTCTTCCCCGTTGGAAGCAGTGGCTACTTCATAACCACGATCCTGGAGCTTGCGTTTGGCAATTTCCACAACAATTGGTTCATCGTCGACAACTAGGATGTACTTACTCATAGGAGTTATTCTATACCATTATCGGTAATGTGCAAAATTTTTATTCCTTTTTATCCCGGCGGGTCATTGACAAAAGGTGTATTCAGATCCCAGATTTCCCGCATAATTCCATCTAAAATCTGCGTTAAACCTTTTAATAATTCACTACGGTCCTTTGTCTGACTCCCAGACAACAAACGCTGCCACTGGCCATCGCGCAAATGGCAAAGCGCTGCATTCACAGCGTGCGTCGGGCCAAAGGCAGAATCTAAATAAGACACATACAGCGGCAGCTGCACCGATTTTATTTTATCGCGCACTTCTTGGCGACTTAACTGCTCCCCTTCTTGAAGTTCTAGCTTGGGCAGGGCATCGCTATTGCCTGTTTTATAGTCGATAATCATAATCGTGCCATCAAGGAGCTTATCGACACGGTCAACCTTAAGCGTCACGGGCACAATTCCTCCAGGTAAAATGATTTCATGGCGAAACTGCTTTTCCACATACATCAATTCAGCAACCTGCTCGTGGCAATAAATTGTTTGTGCTTCCCAAAAACGTTTAAGGCGGGTTTGTAAAACAGACTTAATTAAAAAAGCATCTGGACGCATGCCCTGGCCAAAACGTTCATGGAAACGTGTTTCAAAACGTCGCGTAAATGAAGCCATGAACGCATCATCAATAATTGGTTTACGTCCAAGAAATGGCTTTAAACTTTCTTCTAACAATTCATGGACAAAGGTCCCGATATGCTTACTTTGAGGGTCATCTAACAAATCATCCTTGGGCTTTAAACCCAACACATAATTAAGATAAAAATCATACGGATTTCGGATATAGGTATTTATACTCGACGCTGAATACGTAAACGTCTTTAAGAATTCTACCATCGCCGGGGTTTTAGCAATCTGGCGATGTTCCCTTAATGGCTTCAAATCAAAACCCGCATGCTCAACCGGCATCACCCCTACCTTATTTTGGGTTAATTCCTTTTCCCAAACCAATTCTTCAATAAAACGGCTACGTTCTCGGTCTGGCTTATCTAAATAAATCAAATGCACATTTTTCGCCGCACAAATCAAACGCATGAATTGGTAACGCTGGATTTCTTCCTCGAGCTCCAGACGGTCTAAGTTCAACTGGATCATTACTTCTCGGGGAATTAAAGGCTCATAAATATTTAAATTCGGCAACACCCCTTCATTGGTATCAACGACAATCACATGCTTAAAATCCAAAGACCTGGTCTCAAAAAGCCCTAACATTTGCAAGCCCGAGAGCGGTGAACCGGAAAATGCCACCAATTTAGAAGCAGCATAATCCAATAAAATACGAAACATCTGGGTCCGGTCAAAAAGATCGTCAGCAAAAGCAGCTTCCTGAATTTCCTGGCACAAATCTTCCAAACGCTTAACAATAGCCTCGTTAAATGGATAGGTATTTAAACGGCTATGTGTTTTCATCGTCGATAACCAATTGGATAAAACCTCTGCCAAGGCCTTAAAACACTGTGGCTTTTGCCAGGATACAACCATCAACTGATGCGCGGCATTTAAACCTTCCACCAATTGCGTCGGGTGAAGATCAATTCCCATGGCGGCCAAGGAACGCACCGTTTGTGCCAGCAAACCTTCATCAGATTCAATATCTTCTAAACGTACAAATATCCGGCCGTTGAGTGGCGAAGCAAACGTTCCTGTTAATGCTTCTTCAATTTTATGCACTAAGACCCGGATTGTTCCCTCAGGCAAACCCATGTGCAAATTCTTAACGAGAGGATGACGCAGCAAGCGAAGATAATCCCGGGCATAATACATATCCTCCCGCCCACTATTTTGCAGCTGCACCATCAAGGTCAAGACTGAGAACAGGGCACTACGCTTTAATGGATAACCCATGGAAATATTAAATTCACCCAACTGGGCTGATAAGGCACTGACTAAGGGCAACATAGCCCCACTATCTGGACAAACAACAACGGTATTATTCTTATCAGGAATGGATTTAACAATATCGCGAACAATCGCTGCCTGGGCATGCATATCTGTCGCGGCATATAATCTGGCATCAAAGGTAGATGGTGCAACTTCAGCCCCTTCAAGAATGGGCGTATGGACCATATCCCCAATACGCTTTAAGGCTGGCCATCGGCGCTGGTCCCCTTGCATAAACAACAATCCTTTGCCGCTGTCGACGACATGTTTAATCACTGCCATTTCACTGCGATGCAAATAAAAGAAATTGGCAAAAATAATTTCATCGTACTCTTTTAATG
>CAZHGK010000157.1:0-3401 GCA_964532095.1 uncultured Planctomycetales bacterium
GATTCTTTCAGGCCTCACACCCCCCATCCCCCACAACACATGCACGTGGCTCGTTATGCGGGTAGGTTGGTGGTTAAAAGCTGTATGTCAGATTAGGGGTGGCATGTGGTGGGGGTAGTTCGGCCTTCAAGAACTTGCCCAAACCCCATCCATGATAATTGCTACACTTAGAGAAAGTCAATATGACAAATCAAAACGCAGAAGAAAAAGCATTGGATAAATATGGCCGTGATTTAACAGATTTAGCCGGCAAGGGTAAACTTGACCCTGTCATCGGTCGTGATGAAGAAATCCGACGGGTTATTCAAGTATTATCACGCCGCACAAAAAATAATCCGGTCCTGATCGGCGAACCAGGCGTTGGTAAAACCGCCATCGTCGAAGGCTTGGCCCAACGCATTTTCTCCGGCGATGTCCCTGAGGGACTTAAACATAAAAGAGTCATTACCTTGGATTTAGGCTCACTTGTTGCAGGGGCCAAATTCCGTGGTGAATTTGAAGACCGATTAAAAGCTGTGCTCAAGGAAGTAGAGGGAAGCGATGGATCCATTATTATTTTTATCGATGAATTACATAATTTGGTCGGAGTTGGAAAAGCCGACGGAGCCATGGACGCATCGAACATGCTCAAACCCGCCCTTGCGCGAGGATCGCTGCGTTGCATCGGCGCCACGACACTTGACGAATACCGCCAGTATATTGAAAAAGACGCGGCATTGGAACGCCGTTTTCAGCCGGTCCTAGTTAATGAGCCGACGGTAGAAGACACCATTGCCATTTTACGCGGCCTCAAGGAACGTTACGAAGTCCACCACGGTGTGCGCATCCAGGATTCTGCCATTGTGGCAGCTGCCGTCTTAAGCCAGCGCTATGTCACCGAACGTTTCTTGCCAGATAAGGCCATTGATTTAATCGACGAGGCAGCATCCCGATTACGTATTGAAATCGATAGCATGCCCGCTGAGCTGGATGTCAGTGAACGTAAAATTAGACAGTTAGAAATTGAACGTCAGGCTCTTAAAAAGGAAACGGATGCCGCCTCTAAAGATAGATTGTCTAAAATTGAAGGTGAGCTTACGAATTTAAAAAAAGAAAATACCGAACTGCGCACCCGTTGGAACAATGAAAAAGTGGTCATCGACCGGATCCGGGCGATTAAATCACAGATTGAACAATTGCGCGTGCAAGAAGCTCAAGCAGAGAAGGCAGGCAATTTAGATAAGGTTGCCCAAATCCGTTATGGCACCATTGTGGATTTAAATAAGGAATTGGAAATTAAGAATAAAGAATTGGTCAAGGTGCAAAAAGACGAAGGGCTGCTTAAAGAAGAAGTCGATGACCAGGATGTCGTCGAGATTATTGCCAAGTGGACAAAAATCCCTTTATCAAAGTTGATGGAAAGTGAAACACAAAAACTTGTGCACATGGAAGACAATCTAAAAGAACGCGTGGTTGGTCAAGACCATGCCATTTCCTCCATTGCTTCCTGTATCCGTCGCTCGCGTGCAGGTTTGCAAGACCCCAATCGTCCATTAGGTTCGTTTATCTTTGTCGGGCCCACAGGTGTTGGTAAAACAGAATTAGCCAAATCATTAGCCTGGTTTCTTTTTGACGATGAGAATGCCATGGTGCGCGTGGATATGACCGAATATATGGAAAAACATAGAGTTGCCCGTTTAATTGGGGCGCCTCCAGGTTATGTGGGTTATGATGAAGGCGGGCAATTAACCGAGGCCGTACGTCGCAAGCCTTACACCGTTGTTCTTTTTGATGAAATTGAAAAAGCGCACCCCGACGTGTTTAATGTGTTATTACAACTTCTTGACGACGGGCGTTTGACCGATAGTCAGGGTAGGGTGGTGAATTTTAAGAACACCATCATTATTATGACATCGAATGTGGGTAGTGCGGATGTTGCCAATGTTACAGATCCACGTGAGATTGAAAAAAAGTTAAATGTCGCCTTAAAGGAGCATTTTCGTCCAGAGTTCTTAAACCGCTTGGATGATATCATTGTTTTTCATCGGTTAACTCAAGCTGATATTATGCATATTGTGGATTTTCAAATCGCCATATTAGCAAAGCGACTGGCAGATAAGAAAATCACCCTGACTTTAACTGATGCTGCCAAAGAATATTTAGGGCAACAAGGGTATGATCCTGTGTACGGGGCGCGTCCTTTAAAGCGAGTGATCCAGCGTCATGTGCAAGATCCGATTGCTCTACGCTTGCTAGAGGGAGAAGTTAAGGAAGGGCAGTCAATTACCGTCGATTCTGCTGCGGAAGGGTTGATTTTAAATGTTCAATAGTCATTTATTAACCAGCGTGTAACAAAGAAAGGAGAAGGTTATGACAAGCAGGGTAGTATTAGCAAATGTTTTTAGCATTTTGGTTTTATCTTCAACGTGGTCGTTTGCGAATACAGACCAAACAGTTCAGTTAAAGCAACAAGTCCAACAATTGCAACAACAAGTCAATTCATTAGAAAAGCAATTGCACCTGCAGCGATCTTCTCAAGAGCCTACATATCCATCTTCCTATTCTGCAATAGATGAAGATATGTATGATCCTTGGTCTCATATGTTGCGCATGCAGCAATACATGAATCGCTTAATTTCTTCAGCAAATAACCAAGCAAGCGGGATCAATGCTTTTAATCCTCGCACAGATATTAAACGGACAGATAAGGAATATGTTGTAACATTAGATATGCCCGGGATGGAAAAGGACAAGATTGATGTCCAGGTCAAAGACCGAATGCTGGTCATATCGGGAATGCGGGAAAATAATCAGGAACAGAAGCAAGGTAATCAGTATTTTAGCCAGGAGCGTACTTTTGGCCAATTTGTGCGCGCAGTAGCATTGCCAGAAGATGCGCAAGTAGAAGGAATGAATGCAAAATATGATAATGGGGTTTTGGTGGTTACAGTCAAGCGTGATGAGAAATTTTCTCAGAAACAAGAAAAGAAAGTAGTTGTTCAATAGTCTAATTTTTATTTTGACGAAGCTAGGCAATACCATTACATTACTTGTATGCGTTTAATTGCCTGGCTTTTATTTTTGATACTTTTGACCCCTGCCTGGGCCCAAGATCCTGTAAAAGACGGTTTTTACGATGACAAAGATGCCCAAGGTCATATTGTGCGTACGGTTGAATATAGGTATGGCCAATTAAATGGCCATTTCCGTACCTTTTATCCCGACGGAAGGGTCGAAGGAACAGGGACCTATGTCAATGGGGTGTTAAATGGTTTGGCGCTTGGGTATTATCCAGACGGCACCATGAAAATTAAATCGCTGTACCGCAGTGGTAAAATGCATGGGCCCTCCCAAATGTTTCATCCCAATGGTAGTTTGAAAGCAGAAGTGAATTATGTCAACGGCGTCCAGGATGGGGATAC
>CAZHGK010000158.1:0-3396 GCA_964532095.1 uncultured Planctomycetales bacterium
ATCAACGCCTGACTCGGATTTATACATCGAATCAATTAGGGATTGTGCTGCAGGACTTAAATTACACCTATGATGCATTAGGGCAGATCAAGACCATCACCGATTCAGTCAATACAGCTACACAAACGTTTAGATACGATGCCCTGAATCGTTTGATCTGGGCGCAGGGCAGCTATGGCACCAAAACCTACGCCTATGATGAAATAGGCAATATCACCCTGAAAGATGGTTTGACCTACACGTATGGTCAGTCTAGCAGCGCTTGTCCGCCAACGCTTTGTGGCGGAGGTCCGCATGCGGTGACTTCTTTAAGTGATGGCAGTAAATTCCAATATGATCTCAATGGCAACATGGCGGTTTTGAGTAAGGGTTTAGAGACAACCAAATATGCCTATGACATTGAAAACCGCCTGGTCAACATCAAAACTGAAACCTTGGGCCAGAATCCTGTTAATGTGGCGGATTATGAATACGATGGCGATGGCGGAAGAACTAAAAAGATGGTTTATCAGCGTGATCATGCGCTGTATAATATCAACACGAATTTAGCCGTTGCTCTTTATTATAATTTAGATGGAAGTGCATTTCCTGCCACGGATGCTAAGCTGCAGAAGGTGGTGACGTATTACATTGGCAATTTGTATGAGTTTGAAAGCGCTGGCACAACAGGCGCGCCCCGAGCCACACGATTCCTATACCTAGGCAGCCAGAGGGCCATTGCTGTCTCGCCCACCAACACTGGTGATCCTGGGGTTTTGTATTATCACAATGATCACTTAGGCGGCACCAATGTCATCAGTGACAAAGCGGGCGACAAGCGAGACCTCACTGAGTACGATCCATTTGGGTTAGTGACTCGGCATGACAGATACGGCAAGGACTTCAATACCATCTGGGCAGGGTTTACAGGTAAGCATTTGGATGATGAGTCGGGGCTCATGTACTACGGGGCACGTTACTATAATCCTTCGTTAGGCCGATTCACCACGCCTGATACTATCGTTCCCGGGGCAGCCAATCCTCAGAATCTGAATCGGTATTCTTACTGCACAAATAATCCTGTTAATTTTATAGACCCGAGTGGGCATAAGAAAAGTTGGTGGCATAGGTTTTGGACTAGGTATGGGGATTTTATAAGTCCTGGAATTCGAGCTTTGGTAACGCGAGACTGGGCGGATTTTGGTAGGATGGCGTTAGCAGCAGTAGGAATGTTTTCAGGGAATCCATTTTTAATGGCTGCATCCGCTGCGCAAATGGGGTCAATAGCGTTCTCGCATGTCGGGGGGAGCGCAGCGAATGGGATAAGTCAAGGGTTGGGGTATGCTTCATTGGCTTTGGCAGTTGTTGGGGGAATACAAGAAATTGGGAACATGTTTGCTCAAAGTGGTTCAACGGCAGGGCAAGCTGCAGGAGCTCATTCAGGAATGTCTCGATTGAGTGCAAATTGGGGAGGTCCGCAGGGAGGAGATATACAACTAGTTATAAATGGGAATGAAGTTTTAAAGGCTAAGCAGACATTTGATTTATTGGCAGCAATTCATGCGGCAGGAAATTGGGTTGAACAGAATATTAATGTAATACAAGCAGGTTTAGCAATAGCAGGAGCATTGCCAGTAATAGGAATAGGTGCGGATGCGGTAAGTGCTGGAATTAGTTTAGCAGCTGGAGATTTTGTAGGAGCTGGATTGTCAGTAGCGACTGCTGTACCTTTTGCTGGTGCGGGGGTTGGATTATTTAGAGGAGCAAGAGCTGAGGCGGGATTTGCGGGAAGTAAAGCTGCGGAATATTATGGAGGAAAAATATCAGAAGATCAATTTCTTAGAAATGCGGAAAAATATTTAGGGGTAGATTATAAAGTATTTCCTAATGGTAGGTATGTCTCTAGTGATGGAATGAGACAGGTAAGATATGGAAATGATGAGATATATGGTTTGGTACATCATGCACATTTTGAAGCTTACAACAAAGCTGGGGGCAAAGTTATTGAGAACACTAGAGTTCATATAGAATAGGGTATTAAAATGATGAAAGAATATAAAATTATCAAAATGATAAGATTAAATGAACTAAATAAACCAACGGGATTTACAAAACATTTTGTAAATGACTTATTAGTTAACAATACTATATCGCAATTAAAGATTGTTAATTATGAAGGAGATTCAGGTTTCTATCTTTTTTATTGTAATGAAAAAGGGGAGCAAATAACAGATACATATCATGATAGTGTGAATTTAGCTTTAGAACAAGCTGAGTTGGAGTTTAATGTTAAACCTTCAGAATGGAGTTCGGAGAACGGACCGGGTCAATTCGGGGTTAGCTCTTAGAGTTCCGGGGACACACTGTTGTAAAGTCCAAGAACGTTTCTCAATATCTTAAGTAGTTTCTAGAAAAGGAGTTCCAGGGACACACAACTTAGAGTTCCAGGGAGAGTTCCAGGGACACACAACTTAATTCATGAATAAATAATTAGTAATTAAACATTAAACAATCCCCCTTGTTTAAAATTAGGGGGATGAATGGCAAGAATAGCAAGAGTAGTAGGTGTAGGTTTGCCGCATCATGTAATGCAGCGCGGCAATAGGCGTCAAGAAGTGTTCTTTGATAAAGAAGATCGATTGGAATATTTGAGGTTATTAAAGGAGCAAGGAGAACGTTTTGGGCTTAAGGTTTGGGCGTATTGCTTGATGGATAATCATGTGCATTTGATAGTGGTGCCTAAGAATGAAGAAAGTTTTAAGGGGATAGCGCAAACGCATGAGAAATATACTCGGATGATTAATTTTAAGAAAGGTTGGCGAGGATATTTGTGGCAAGGGCGATTTAAGAGTTGTGTAATGGATGAGCGATATTTATAAGTAGAAAGGGACAGTCCCCAAACGGGGACAGGGCGAACTAACTCAGTTTTGTAAAATATTTAGTTCTTTGTAATAATTCAGCCGATTTTAAAACCCGCTTACACCTACCATCCTTTAAATCAACGCCTGACTCGGATTTATACATCGAATCAATTAGGGATTGTGCTGCAGGACTTAAATTACACCTATGATGCATTAGGGCAGATCAAGACCATCACCGATTCAGTCAATACAGCTACACAAACGTTTAGATACGATGCCCTGAATCGTTTGATCTGGGCGCAGGGCAGCTATGGCACCAAAACCTACGCCTATGATGAAATAGGCAATATCACCCTGAAAGATGGTTTGACCTACACGTATGGTCAGTCTAGCAGCGCTTGTCCGCCAACGCTTTGTGGCGGAGGTCCGCATGCGGTGACTTCTTTAAGTGATGGCAGTAAATTCCAATATGATCTCAATGGCAACATGGCGGTTTTGAGTAAGGGTTTAGAGACAACCAAATATGCCTATGACATTGAAAACCGCCTGGTCAACA
>CAZHGK010000159.1:0-3387 GCA_964532095.1 uncultured Planctomycetales bacterium
AGGCAACAGCCCTTTGCTCATACTGATCAACAGGTAAACGAATCTCTACCCTGTTGATTCCGTATTGCTCACTCAATTGATCTATTTCCTCTACCAATTCGATTTCAGCAACACCAATAATTTGACCTGTAGATTTATGGATAAGGATATAGCATTGGTCCATCCATGCGCTGTGCGAAGGATTGGAGGTATAGCTTCCACTTTCTCTTATTTTTATATGCTCCTCGTACGTGGCTATGGGGCGGACAATAAAGTTTTCTGTTTCATAAACAAATTTTTTCCCGCCTGCTATACGAAATTCAAGATATTCTTTAACCCGCTTAATACGTGCACGTTGACGCCATAAAAACACTTTAAAATCTTTCTCGTTACATAAAGCAGTAAACTCTTCATCTGATGCATCAGCTGCAAACTTAATAGCTTGGGCTAAGGTTGGGGAAATTTCATCCAAAGGATATTCATGAACAATATAATCTAAGGCATCTCCAATATGCACAACAAACCTTTCCGCTAAACTTAAAATTGTCTGCCGGACCTTTGGGTTACGGTCGTATTTAATAAAACTTTGCACGATTTGATCCGCGTGAATAACATCCCAATTGTGTTTTTGCATATTCTTCAGGACAAATTCTAATATTGACTCATCATCCAGAAAATTCCTGGATAGTTCGCTTAAAATAAATGGATACGTTCTTTTGGGAAAACCCTCTTTTAAAAAGAGTTTTTTCATCACTTCTTTAGCTTTTGGACTTTTCGTATCTGAAAGGACTGGAAGAACTGCTCTAATTGTGTTGTCAGCTAAGGTGATTTCCGCATTTAATTTCTCCGCCAACATTTCTGCATAACTCGCTTCATTTCTCCATGGCTCATCTCCTTCTTTTTCTTTTCCCGCTACTATAAATTCATTGTGCCCTCCTACAAAAAGTTCGCACATATCCAAAGCCCACCAAAAACTTTCAATCAAAGCATCGATAAATTGATGAAAATCCTCTTCCCTTAATTGACCAGCCACCAAATGCCTTTGTTTAACGTAGCTTTCTAGCATCCATTCCAAATTTTCATTCCACCAATCTATAAATATTTTGTATGTATTTTCTTCCTCATGCCCTTTTGCAAGTGCCGGAAGGGTTTGTTTTCGGATAGCTTCATACCTCTTACGAAATCCTGTAATGTATTCGAAAATGCTTTCTTTGAGCTCCTGACCTCTTTTTTCTTGTTTGCTCTTATTGACTTCAACCCAGCCTTGCCATTCATGATGCATTGCACTAACAGTCCTTTGTTTCCCAGCTGACTGTGTTTCAAGAACTGGGGGATGATCGAATAAGCTGACCTGAAGCTTCCCCTCATTAATACCTTGTTGCAGGATCTCTCGAGGGGATTGTATATGATCCACCATCGCCAACGGCCCGAAGGTAAAGGCCATGGCTACGTTAAACATGGTGTGGATGGTGATACCAACGGCAAAAGGCATGAATGCAGGGTTTGTCAGGCGATTAAATACAAGGAGGATTGTTCTAAATATTCCGGTATAGTTGTGCAGAGAAACAAAGTTGTTGTTAAACCAAACGGACGTGCGACGCAATACTTCTTCCCGACGGGCGTGGTACAAGCTAACTATTGCAACTAACACAAACGCTACCCAAAACCCAAGCCAATGCCCGGATAGGGCGCTTAGCCAGCCTAAAGCTGCAAATACATAAAGTTTGTTGCCTGATAACCAAGCTACAACTTGACTGGCCTTTGGCTGGATGCTATGCTTTAACCAATTAAGGAGATTGACTATATGACTTACAAAATGAATTCTGATATTGCTATTGATGTTATTGAATATACCTTTGACCGGCTTCCAAAGAAAAATAAATTGGAAGTGCTTCAACGCTTGCGGGAAAAAACATCCAAAGATTCCCTTACAGACATCTTTAAGAGAATTGATGCAAGACGAAAAAAATTGAGCATTAAAATAACCACCAAAGATATTCTTAAAGAAATTGCTGCCGTGCGCCAGGAAATGTATGCGCGTCGTAGTTGATACCAATATTTTTGTTTCCGGCTTAATCTCTGCTGGTCCTTCCCGCCACATTCTTGATCTTATTGAGACAGGATCCTTTACCTGCGTCATGTCTCCTGAACTGTTAAGGGAGCTTAACGAAACACTGCGCCGTCCTAAATTCAAAACACTTTTTAAAACTATTAACATAAATAAAATTCTTAACATTGTTAAGAAAAGCTCTGCGCTCATCATTCCTTCGGAAAGAATAAAAGATTGCAGGGATCCCAAAGACAATATGGTGCTTGCTACAGCAGTCGCTGCCAAAGCCAATATTATCGTTAGTGGCGATAAGGACTTGCTTGCCCTTAACCCCTTTAGAAAAATTGCAATTATCCCCCCAGCCAAATTCCTGGCTAAATTAAACAAGTAAATCCCAAAACTTCGCGCATCATATTTGATATGCCTTAAGACATTGGTCATAAACCCGAGTCTTGTTGGATTGTCGTCTGTTAAGAATTCGAGTAAGGTTGTTGTTGGGGCTTCATCATACTGGTGGGCTTGGGCGAATTGCACATCACCGACGATACGACGATAAAATTCCTCGGACACAATCATCAAAATAAACGACACTACCGTAAGCGCTACCGCCTGCCAAAACCCAATCACCCGCACCGCAAACCCGGGGACAAAGGCACTTAAGCCAATTAAAACAAATAAGCCAATCATGGTTTTGCGAAACAACGGCAGAAGGGCAAAAGCCGGAGCACAAATTTCTCCCTTCACAGGCAAATAAAGAATTGTTCTGTTTTTATCTCCCTTCATTTCTCGTTTAAAGATTATTTTCTCCGATGCCATGCGACCAAGTTCCCATTTTAAAAGAGGACTTGATTCATTCGGGTTTCCCCTTGCTAAAGCTATTTCCCTAGACCCAAAATTACTTTTCACAACAATAATCAAAAAGCCATTCTCCCGTCGATAAACAGACTGTACATTAATTATGCCCGATTCCACTTCATCCCGGTGAGCAACAATGCCATAACCCCTACCGATATGTTCCATGATCATAAAATCAACTAGCGCTCTAGATTCATCGGGCAATATTCCTTGATCTCTTAATAAATCCAGGCTTCCCAAGACTGCTTCGGTATTACGTCCTTTGACTCTCTCATCTTGTGATTCCACAAAATAACTTCCTAGATGAACATCTCCTCCCGAGTTTTTGTTGAAAAAATCTTCGGCCAAATCAACTGGACAAAAGAAATCATGTGCAGACTGGTCATATGGGTCAAAATTAAATCTGGAAATGATATGCCCATAATTTCGCCAACCCACTAATGCATAGTCATACCTGCGACTACGGGAATTGTGAGACTGTTCCGGATAATCCATTCTAAACT
>CAZHGK010000160.1:0-2106 GCA_964532095.1 uncultured Planctomycetales bacterium
AGTCCCCTGCTCTAACCGACTGAGCTATAGGCCCGTCGCTCTCTTCGTTCGCTCCCCATTAGGGAAACCAATGGTTTCCCTTCTGGTGCTCGTCCTTTGGACTCGCGGTCATACCCTTCCTTCCAAAATAAACACTCAAACCTTAAGGGGAAACGGTCTTTCCCCTTAATAATCCCCTATTAAGTTCTCACATTAGTTCGAACTTTCCATGGAGGGTATAACTCAAATTGAGGGAAAATAATAACATACTTTATATTATATGGGTAGAAAAAAGTTCTGACAGGGCGCTATGACAAACCGTAGTTTTTAAACTGTGCTTTAAGCGTGCGGATGTCCATCTGCCCTTGAACCAAAGCTTTTCCCAACACCGTATATACTAAGAAACTTCCTGCAGCAGGTAAAATCAATCGCGAGACCTCTCCCCACAATCCAACAGCCATGGCCGCTACATTTTTTCCGCAGAAACATCCCACCACATCTGCCAAATGAATCACATCGCGCATGGTTTTAGCAGTTGCTGCCACCTTCACACAATCCGCCCCTGCCTTAAATGCTTTTTCAGAAATCCCACGGATATTTTTAGGCATGGCTTTAAAATCATGCACTGAAATAATCACCTTCTTTTTTAAACCATGAGCTTTTTTTACTGTTTCTTTTAACAGTGGCGAAGACAATTCAATATCAACCCAATGCACCAAGGGCAAACAAACATTTAAAAGTTCTTTTTTACGCACATCAGATAAAACACGGCTGGCACCTTCTTTTTTCTGATTACGCACGGTTAGAATTAAAGGAATTTTTAAATCCCGACGGGATTTAATTTGTGAAACAACATAGGCGGGTGTTAAATCTTTAAATAAATCCACCCGGATTTCAATCATATCCGGTTTGGCAGCCTTGATGGCGGCATTGCTTTGCTGATCTGTTGTGACTAGGACAATTTTGGTGGGCATGATTTAATATAGTACTTAAAAAATTAGGGACGGTCACCATTTTTGTTTGGAAACCTAATTTAGGTTTCTCTGAATCATCAAAATTGGTAACCGTCCCTAATTTTTAAAAAACTACTTCACCGTCTTTAGCTGCCATGTCCAAGAAGGACTTGATACGACGGGAACGTGTCGGATGACGCAGCTTGCGCAAGGCCTTAGATTCGATCTGGCGCACACGCTCACGGGTGACGTTAAACTCCGCACCCACTTCTTCCAACGTACGGCTGGTGCCATCCATAATCCCGAAACGCAATTCCAAAATCTTGCGTTCACGATCATCTAAGGAAGACAATACCGACGTGATTTCTTCTTTGAGCATGGAATGCAAGGTAGCATTCGCTGGGGAAATGGCTTTTTTATCTTCGATAAAATCACCAAAATGAGTATCCCCTTCATCACCGATTGGTGTTTGCAAAGAAATAGGCACTTGGGAAATCTTCAAGATTTCCTTAACCTTGGTCACAGGTAAACGCATTTCCTTCGCGATTTCCTGAGCAGAAGGTTCACGGCCGTATTCTTGAACGAACACACGTGACACACGGATAATTTTATTAATTGTTTCCGTCATATGCACAGGGATACGGATCGTACGTGCCTGATCAGCAATGGAACGTGTGATCGCCTGTCTAATCCACCATGTCGCATATGTAGAGAACTTATAACCACGCTTGTATTCAAACTTCTCAACCGCGCGGATTAAACCCATATTCCCTTCCTGGATTAAATCCAAGAACGACAACCCGCGGTTGATATACTTCTTGGCAATAGAAACCACCAAACGCAAGTTCGCTTCGACTAATAATTTCTTAGCCTTATTAAAACGGGACTGACGTGTTTTAATTTCGCGCAATTGGTTTTTGACACGCTCAATGGGCTCGCCTAAGTCTTTCACTAAACCAGCAAGCTTCTTTTTTAATTCAACAGCATTGAGCGGCTTCTTTTTAGCCTTTAACTGACGCTCGATGCGTTCAATATCATCGATGATTTCTTGGATTTTAATGACGATTTCTTCGTTCACCGTCGATGTAAGCTTGAATTCTGCAATGGATTTCGCAGAAATATCCGAACCTACACGGGTATGACGCACGTGTTCAAGGATCTTTGCCAAATCCTT
>CAZHGK010000160.1:2116-3338 GCA_964532095.1 uncultured Planctomycetales bacterium
GTTTGGCTAAGGCGATTTCTTCTTCGCGGGTCAACAAAGGAATAGAACCCATTTGTTTTAAATACATCTTCACAGGATCATCTAACGGAATGAATTTATCCGAATAGACATCGTCTTCCTTGTTTTCTTCGCGCAGACGTCTGACTTGCTGCTCACGGCTTTCTTCAACCGGAGTGCTTTCCTCTATAATGGAAACATCTTGGTCAGAATCAACAACCTTGATTTCTTTTCCGTCGAGAATATCAAACACCTGGTCAATATCTTCAGAGGAATCAATGGCATCGGACAAAGTTTCATTGACTTCTTCGTACGTCAAGAAACCTTTCTTTTTGCCTAACAAGACTAACTTGTCTAAGTCCTCTTGGAATTCTTTTTCTTTAGCTGGTTCTCTCATATAAACCTATTCCTATGATTTAAGAAGCTGGTTAAATTGCGCTCGCAAATTATCCAGCATATGTTGATCATTCATACGTTCAGCTCGTCGGATTTCTTCCATCAACCGTTGCCGCTCAACCTTGACATGCTGTTGATGCACACGTGTGACGCAATCTTCAAAAACCCGAGCTGGGCTACTACCGATCGTCGCTGACTGCTCCATTAACGCTGCAGCCAATGATTGACCGGCTTCATTGGTAATTCTAGCCATCAGATCCGACGGAGTCCAATCTGATTGGCTCTGGCTTAAGTGCCAGATCACTGATACCATCTCCCGCACAACAGGATCTTTAAAATCCTCAATCGACAACCGTTCGTGACCGGCCTTCGCCCATTGTGGGTCCTGGATAAACAGCGTCAAGAGCATACGCTCATGCTGTTGTGTAGCCGTAGTCTTTACTGGTGTTGCCGGACTTTGGATCGTAACAGGCTGATGACTTTCTTGTGGCGACAATTTTGTGGATTGACGCTCAAGCACATCCACCGGGATACGCAATTGGTCTGCCAACTGCTTGGTTAGCTCGTACTTGACGACTTCGTCTTGATAGCGTCTGATCGTCGACAACATTGCTTGGCTGATTGCAGACCGTCCCTCAACTGAGGTTTCATTATTTTGGGTCTTAAGCCACTGCAATTTATAGTCGAATAACGATTGCGCCTGGGCTAGTCGTTCATTAAAACGATCTAGACCATATTGACGAACAAATGAATCCGGGTCTTCGCCTTTGGCGAGTGTGACCACGCGGACATTCATACCTTCGTCTACGAGCGTATCCAGTGAACGGAT
>CAZHGK010000161.1:0-3318 GCA_964532095.1 uncultured Planctomycetales bacterium
TTAGCTGCTTAATTCTCCCCATCCCTGTGGCAGCTTGACGCAAAGTGGATTGATAGCGACGCTGCTCCTGCAAAATCTTATCTTCTGCACGTTTTTGTAAATACAAATAAATAAAGGGACCAATGGTGCAACAAAATGCAGCGATAGTTGTAGGCAAGACCCAGAAATCAAACCCTTTAAACTTAAAACCTACCCAGTAAGGCACTCCAAGTACTAAGGCATATACTCCAATAAAAATTCCAAGTTTTGTTACAATAATTTTAACTTCCATCATGCGGTATCGAACAATAATAAACGATTGAATTAAAAAATACACAAGAACAAAACAAACCCCTAAAGGATAAAACTCTTTCCCATAATTCGAAAGAAAATCCATTGCAGAAAAACTATATACGATCAAAGCAAAGATTAAATATTTAATTTGATTGCCTTTCTCACCAAACCAATTTATTGATTTGCCAAACTTATAAAGTATTCTGAAACAATGCAAATCAACCAGAGCTAAATAAAGTATGAAAAGATAATGCATTTGTCCAGCTTTGGGATAAAAGCCCCAATAATACGAATAATATTCATTGATAAACAATTTGGAATACCAAAGCAAGAATATAAAAACAAAAGCGAATAAATAATAAACAATAACCCAAAATCTGTATTTTTGTGTATTAGAAATTGAGATGTAGAAATGAAAAAAACTTATTGGGATTAAAGAAATGCCTGTATAACCAATATTGATCAGAATTATTGCTAGCTCCACATCTTTTGTGTTGAATAGCACGAACCATGAACATTGCCAACATGCAGTAACGAAACAATTAAATAGAAAAATGCGTGTTAAGGCCTTATTCGCCTCTCTTCTCGAATAAACTATTACCCCAAGAACAAAGAATAAGAATGATGCAAATAAAGGAAGGATTGAATATGGATTAAGAATTATTAATTTCACACAGTTTGATGTTTTTGTATCACTTCAAGAATCTTATTGGGAATTTTTATTAATTTACCAGAAGAATCAGCAAAGACCAATACTTGCCCACCAATAGCAATTAATTGACTTGTATTGATATCAATGTAAGTAAAAATCATCTCAAAACTATACCTCTTTATATTCTTATTCTGAATTTTAATTAACAATTTCTGAAAAGGAGTACAATGATTAAAATATTCAATCCATGCTTTCTTTGTTATAAGCTTAACGCCAGCTAGAATAATTTCTTGATAATTGGGAACTGACACAAAATACTCTTCCCTTGCCATGCCCTGCCAATCAAAATACCTTGAAAAATAGCCCGTTCCAAAAACATTAACATCCTTCAAATAAACAGTTACTTCAAAAAGAAAATAACCTTTATTTCTTTGTTCTGCTAATCTTTTGATCTTTTCGCTAAACAAACTTCCTTTATTCGGTTTAATAATAAAACCATACCGATTCCCATCTCTATATTTCTTTTCCCACTTAAGTTTTCCAAAAATATTATAAAGCTCCCCATCAATATATATGTTTATTAAAATATCTTTATTTCTATCGATATTTAATAAAGATTCTGAATAGAGCGTTAGCCCGTTCTCACATAAATCTAGTATTTTAACAACATATGCTTTACTCTCGTCAGTTACTATTTTACTTTCAATATTCAAATTAATTCTTTCGAATAATCGTTTTTCGATCATAGTTAGCCCTCAAAATTTATAATTTAACCCTAAAAGCCCCATTGATATTGTTTGAGTATATTTCCCATCTACCGACGCTCCACTTGCACTTCCTACATCATTGTCGACTTTTCTAGGTTGATAAATTAACATGGAATACGCCATATCAAGCGTAAGGTTCTTTGTCAGATCATACCCAAAACCGGTGGTCAAACCATGAGAGTTGCTGTCCGGAAGACTTGGATCAAAGTTGTCATTAGATATTGGAGATTGATGGTGATAATAACCAAACCTTAATCGCAAAAGATCTGTCGCCGCATATTCCAGCCCTATTGATTCTGACCATACAGACTTCCAATCTTTTGATGTTGGATTGCCTGAATTCAGTATGGATAATCTCGTCAGGTTAGTTTCTTGTGTATAATTTACGGCTTGACTTTTTACACTTGACCAATCCATCCATTCCGCATCAATATTCACTCTCAATCTTTCCGATGGCTTAAAACTATACCCAATAACAACGCTCTGAGGCAACGTCATCTTGCTTGTGACTTTTGTTTCATATGCGGTTCCCCCAAAGATGGACTGGTAATCAAAGCCGGAATGATTTAACCCATCCATATAAACCTTACCCTCATATTCATGGGTAAAACGGCTGCGATACATAATACCCCACTGATTCGTCTCATTGATCTTAAACAATGACGCTACACGGTATCCCCAAGCGCCATCTTTACCCTTTAACTGGGAATTGCCATCTGACCCACCGGACTGGATCAAGCGTTTTGAAAGACTAACTTTAGAATCATCAAAATCGGAACTTAAGGCAAATGACCAATTATCCGTTACCTGATAAGCTGCCGTCAATGCATAGTTTTTGTTCTCAATAACCGATTCAGTTGCCACGTATCGTAATGACGTATCCTCAGCCCATTGTGTTGCCAAACCAAAACTAGAATTTGCCCCGAGACCTAATGTCAACTTATCTGTAACAACGGGAACGGATATATACATATTGGGGATAAAAAATTTATTACGGCGCATCTGAATCTTATCACCAGAGGAAGATTTATAATCTGCTTGCGGCCCCAATATGGCAAAACCAACCGCTGCTTGCACCCCCTTTACTTGATTTAAACCAGCAGGATTATAATAGACAGCTGCTGGAGTATTCGCTTCTCCCACAAAAGCAGTCCCCTTTCCAAGAGCAGCTGCATCAGGCAATTCAACTCGAAAAGCCCCTGAACCAGAAGAATAACAGTTTAACACAGGCATAAAAACAAACGACATCAGAACAAACACAAATATTCGTATAAAATCATTGAGCATATACAGTTCCCCCCGAATATGTAAAAAGTATATATTTATTATATATGCACGGAATTTGACGGAAAGACAAAAATCATCAATTATTTGATGCCGAAGAATGTTTGCAGATCTCTAAACTTGCAGCTTTGGGATGTCTGCTGCCGCACAATCATCATGACTTTCTTTGATATTGCAACAATTGCTACTTCTTTGGGTGGGCTATCTGGATATTCATAGCAGGACTTGTGGCTACAACCCATCAGTTGACTCTTCGCATGCTCAATTTTTATCGACTATTACGATAAACTTTTCCCTTAGTTTTAATAGTTTACCTTTATGAAAATAGCTGGCGGCGTGTTT
>CAZHGK010000162.1:0-3309 GCA_964532095.1 uncultured Planctomycetales bacterium
GAAATTGTGAAGGCCCAATTATGAAACTGATTAAACAAACCGGTCAAAATATTGATAAATTGTACAATCGCCACCTGAGTTTGCGTAAGAAAATGGTGGAAGAAAAAGTACGGGCAATTATCGACGATGTGCGTTTAAACGGCGATGAAGCTTTAATTAAATATACCCGCCGTTTCGATGGTGTCAAATTGGCTCCTCGTCAAATCAAGGTGGCAGAAGGTGAAATTTCCAGTGCTTACCAAGGGATTACGCCTGATTTTGTCGGTCATTTAAAAACCATTATCAATAATGTTTCAACCTATTACAAAAAGCAATTGCAAAAGCCCTGCAAGGTCAAAGGCCACGACGGGGTTTTATTGAAAGAGGAAGTAAGGCCCTTAGATTCTGTAGGTATTTATATTCCTGCAGGCACAGCACCGTTAGTCTCATCAGTTTATATGACTGCTGTCCCAGCGATTATCGCTGGCGTTAAGCGTGTGGTGATTGTGACACCGCCTAATAAAGAAGGAAATGTTAACCCGCACATTTTAGCGGTGGCTAATTTATTGAAGGTGAATGAAATTTATAAATTAGGAGGGGCGCAAGCGATTGCTGCTCTGGCATTGGGAACAAAAACAATTGCCAAGGTGGATAAGATTGTTGGTCCTGGCAATATGTACGTGACAGAGGCCAAGCGTCAATTGTTCGGCTATGTGGATATTGATATGTTGGCAGGTCCGACGGAATTGGTGGTTATTGCCAACCGTTACAGCAATCCTGATTTTGTCATTGCAGATTTAGAAGCACAGATGGAGCACGTGGGTGGCTTGTCTATTTTAATTAGCACCTCCAAGCAATTGATTAAAGAAGTGCGCAAGCGCGTGGCGAATGGTTATTGTATTTATTGCAAGAATATCGACGAAGCAGTCGATATTGCCAACAATATTGCCCCAGAACATTTGCAGATCATGACAAATAATGCGCATATGGTGGCGAAAGGTATCCGTCATGCGGGCGCCATTTTCTTAGGACCCTATAGCCCAACTGCCTTAGGGGATTATGCGGCTGGTCCAAGTCACGTTTTACCGACGATGGGCACCGCGCGCTTTTTTTCTGGTTTGTGTCTATCTAGTTTTACCAAGACAAGCCATGTGATTTCGTATTCAAAAAAGGCTTTAGAAAAAGTTCGTGAGCCTTTAGAAAAAGTCGCTCACTTGGAAGGATTAATCAAACACGCAGACTCTGTAAACGTGAGGTTTAAATAATGACACAACGCACAGCTCCTATTTCACGCAAGACCAATGAAACGCAGATCGAAGGATCAGTGAATGTCGACGGAACAGGCAAATCAAAAATCAATACACCAAATGGTTTATTGACTCACATGCTCGAATTATTTTCTTTTCATGGGTATTTTGATTTGGAATTATCTGTCAAAGGGGATACCCATATTGATATTCACCACACCAATGAAGATATTGGGATTGCCTTAGGCAAGGCGTTTAGCAAGGCGTTAGGTGAAGAGAGGGCTGGTATTAAACGTTTTGGTTCTGCTTTTGCTCCAATGGAATCTACGGTTGGCCATACGGTTATTGATATTAATGGCCGAGGCCACTTAAGGCTTACCTTAGACGGTAAAACTGCAGGTGATCAACCTGCCATTACAAATCAGGGAGAGTATTCCTTTAGTTATTTGGAACACTTTTTAGAATCTTTTGCTAAGCAATTAGGGGCCACATTAATTGTTAGTGTGGAAAATCCAGGTGGTTCAGGGGATATGCACTCCATTGCTGAATCTGTTTTTAAATCGCTAGGCTTGGCCTTGGATCAAGCTACAACCATTGATCCTCGTCGTCAGGGTCAAGTACCGTCGACAAAGGGTATTATTGATTAAATTAGGGACGTCCCTAATTTTGATAATTTATGATAGCTATAATTGATTATGGTATGGGCAATTTGCGCAGTGTGCACAAGGCTTTTGAAAAAGTCGGTGCTCAGGTGCAGGTAACCCATAATGCTGCAGATATTCTCAAGGCAGATAAAATTGTTTTGCCTGGAGTCGGGGCCATGGCACCTGCCATGCAGAAATTGCAAGAGCTGGGCTTAATCGACGCTATTCGTACAGTCACTAAGCAAGGTAAACCTTTTTTTGGTATTTGTTTAGGCTTACAATTGCTTTTTGAAAAAAGCAGCGAAGGTGGATTGGTTGAGGGCTTAAAGATTTTAGAGGGCAGTGTAGAGCGATTTAACCAACTTAAAGTGCCGCACATGGGATGGAACCAAATTCAGGTTCAGTCAGCTGGTCATGCCATGTATCAAGGGGTTGAGAATCGGGCAAATGTGTATTTTTGCCACTCGTATTATGTACAGCCCCCAAATACCCATCTCGCAGCAAGTACCACCAATTATGGTATTAATTTTGTTTCGTCCATCGCTAAGGACAATATTTGGGGCGTGCAATTTCACCCGGAAAAAAGCCAAAGCATTGGTCTAAAAATTTTAGAGAACTTCGCAAAACTATAAGATTTACTGCGATCCGCCATGTAGTGTGGCGGATGTTCACAACTATGATCCTTATTCCAGCGATTGATATTAAAAATGGCAAGGTGGTCCGCTTATTCCAGGGCAAATTCGCCGACGTGACAGAGTATGGGGATGACCCTGTGGCTGTTGCCAAAAAATGGGAAAGCCTGGGGGCCAAATGGCTTCACGTTGTAGATTTAGACGGTGCCCAAAGCGGGATCATGAAAAATCAGGGAACAGTCGGCCATATTGTGCAGGAATTAAAAATACCTGTGCAGGTGGGTGGCGGCATCCGAGGTGAGGCCATTGTTGAATATTTACTGACGGTTGCTGGTGTTAAGAGAGTGATTTTAGGGACCAAGGCAATTGAGAATCGTGATTTCCTAAAAAAAATGGTCAAGGCCTTTGGCGATAAGATTTGCGTTAGTTTGGATTGTTCTAATGGTTTTGTAGCTCAACGCGGCTGGGTATCGACGACCAATATCAAGGCTTCAGATCTAGTGCTTGAGTTGGAAGATATTGGTTTGCAGTGGATCGTTTATACCGACATCGCCCGTGATGGGACGTTATCTGGCCCAAATTACGAACAATTGCAAACCATGGTCAATGCTGTTAAGAAAATTAAAATCATCGCTTCCGGCGGGATAGGAACTATAGAAGATGTGAAGAATCTAGCAGCAATGAAGGGAATTAGTGCTGCCATTACAGGTAAGGCCATTTACGAAGGCAAATTGGATTTCAAAGAAGCTTTGAAGGTATGTTAAATAAACGCATTATTCCATGCTTAGATGTCAAAGACGGCCGGGT
>CAZHGK010000163.1:0-3275 GCA_964532095.1 uncultured Planctomycetales bacterium
TATAGTCCAGACCACAAATTGCACCGACGGTGCAAGCGGTGAAAACCGTAGATGGTACGCATAACCTGGGGGTCGCAGGTTCAAATCCTGCCCCCGCAACCAATAAAAAATCCTCAAGCCTTTTTAGGCTTGGGGATTTTTTATTTGTTATGGAGTGCAGGATTTGAGAGGAGCCCTGTTTATAAAGTCCGACGAAGAGGAGGACTTTATAGGGCGGGGGGATGACCGAAGCCCAAAGGGCTGAGCACCTATCCCGTTCAACTAAAATATTTATAACAGAAAAGAATGGGATCCATGAGCCCTGAAAGGGCGAATGAATCCTGCCCCTCCAAAATCTAATTTGCAATCTTTCGTTCCTTTAAGTAGTATTAATTCAAGTAGTTAATGTAAATGTAACTTGTAAAGGATATGCGAATAGAAGATACTTTTATGATTGATCAAAGAGAATTTGTATCAAGGGTAAGTATTTGGGCAAAAAATAAACCAATTATAAAGAAAATTTATTTGTATGGTTCTAGGGCAAAGGGAATTAGAAAGACTGGTGAGCCAGTAGGTGAAGACAGCGATTGGGATATTGCTCTCGATATTGTACCTTTAGAAGATGATATAGATGCTTGGAATAGGTTTTCCAAGGAATGCTCTTACTGGGAAGAAGAATTAGGTCAGATCCTAAGTCTTTCAAAGGGACAGCTCAGTATTGTTCCATCACAACGAGTTAGAGAGTATCTTAAGGATGACACCATTGTAGTGTATGATCGCAATGGCTAGAAAGTAAAATTTAAAGATCGGGTCCACCTAACCCTTACATTACAAGTAAGCTCTCTTAGACCTGTCCCAATTAACCCATGAAAACCCCCATCCCAATCCCCAACGAAGGCATCAAGGCCAAATTAATCGGCCGTGACGGGCGAGTTATCCGCGGCATCAAAAAACAATTTAATGTTTCCATTATTATCGACGACACGCCTGGCCTTGTATTCCTCGACGGCGAAGGAGATATTCATGCTGTTAAAGGCCTTATTCTGAAAATGATTCAGGAGAATAAATTTGTGCTGTAGGACATGGCTTTTTTTCTTGATTTTATTCGGATTATATCCAAAATATAAATAAGTAGTTCCCCAATCCCCTTTGAAATCGCTGTTTTATTCCCAATTTCCCCAAAAAATGTGACGCAGGCAGCAATTTGACTCAACAACCATTTAGTTGTATACTTTAAGAAGGTAGGGGAAGATGAAAGTTCTTTATTTTGTTACGGATTCAGGACGTAAGCCAGTTGAAGAGTTTGTAAATGCTTTGAATGTTCATACGCAAAGAAAATTCGTTTACACTGTAGAACTTTTAGAAGGATTAGGCAGGCGATTAAAGGCTCCATATGCGAAGTATATTGGAGATGAGATATTTGAGTTAAGGTTTGAAAGCATTGAAGGTGCCATAAGAGTATTATATTTCTTTTATGATGGGGAAAAAGCAGTTTTGACAAATGGATTCATTAAGAAATCTAATAAAACGCCAAGGAAAGAAAAAGAAACGGCTATTGGAAGACGGAAAACTTATTTTCAGAAATATAGAGGAGGCAATATATGAAAGAATATGGCTTTAGAGATCATTTGAAGGAAATGTTAAAAGATCCATATTTTAAAGAACTTTATGAATTGGATCAGCAAAAATTAGAAGTGGTAAAGAAAATCATTCTTTATCGGATTAAGCATAATCTTAATCAAAAGCAATTAGCTAAACAAATAGGTGTTTCCCAGCAGCATATATCCAAAATTGAAAGCGGTGAATTCAGCAGCATTGCAACCCTCGAGAAGGTGTTATTGGGCATTGGCTATTCAGTTAAAATTGAAGCTGTTCCTTTAAGCGGGAAGGCCAAGAATCGTTTAAAAAAGATTTTATCAAAGAGGGCGTAATTTCCCCCGACTTGACGATCATCTAACTATCAGGTATATTACGTGCGATGTTAAAACCCAGGCAATGAAGTTTGGGTGCAAAAGAGCAATGATGCCTCCGATTTCCTGTTCGATAACAGGGCACACATCGGGGCTTTTTTATTTTATCAACTATATAAGAAGGAGCAGATCGTGGCAAAATTAGATAATAAAAGAAAAGTCGTGTTAGTGGTCATGGGGGTTTCAATTGTTTTATTCATGTTTGTCAGCAGGCCCAAACCAACCCAAGCACCAGAACAGGCATTGCCAGCGCCAACAGTTGAGGCACCTGCTGTTCAGCAAGTAGAAAAAGCTGCAGAAGCTGCTCTGGCTGCAGAGCCAACGCAAAATGTCGTCGAGGAAGAACCATCGACGGAACAAGCAGCTCCAGTGCCAGTCATTGACTTGCCTAAAGAAGAAACAGCTAAACCATTTAAGAAATTTATTGTGTACCAGGATGATATCATTAGCAACCACTATGACCTGTCTGGTTATATGCCGACGGGAAAATGCATCCGCACCAATGATTTTTGGAAAGACAATTGCAAGGAAGGACAAAGATGCCTTCAAATTACCTATGATGTGGAATGTTCCAAACAAGAACAGAATTGGGCAGGCGCCTACTGGTTAGAACCAGCTAACAATTGGGGCAATCAAAAAGGCGGCTATGTGCTAACAGGTGCTAAAAAATTAGTGTTCTGGGCAAAAGGAGAAAAAGGTGGCGAGGTGATTGAATCTTTTAAAGTTGGCGGCATCACCGGGCCAACGCACCAATTCCCAGATTCAGATACAGCGACCCTCGGGCCCATTACCTTAACGAAGGATTGGCAGCAATACACCATTGATTTACAGGGTAAGGATTTGTCCTACATCGTCGGTGGTTTTGCCTGGGTTGCCAATACCCACGACAATGCACAACCCATCACGTTTTATATCGATAGCGTGTACTACGAATAACTAGTTTCCCCAGGATAAGAATCTTCATTCTATCTTCATCTTCCCTTCACGATGAATCCTGTATAACTATGGCAGGAAACAGAGGTTTCCTTAGAAATCCATTTAAGCCATTTACCCACAGGAGGGGAATATGATGCTATTACATGATGTCATGGCCACAGAGAAAAAAGAGCAAAAGACTTTTCTACGTCGGTTGCGTCAATGTCTCCACCAAGAAATCCACCTTAAGATCGAAGGTGATGATAGCCCAGTGCTTTATATCCTTAGGGAAGTAGGCAAGGATTATCTGGTTGTCAGTTTTGCCGAAAATGAACGCGTGATCCCGTTTAATAAGATTATCTATTTCCTTTTTGATTTGGGTTAAAATATATCCATAAAATATGTGTGGAT
>CAZHGK010000164.1:0-3241 GCA_964532095.1 uncultured Planctomycetales bacterium
TGATCAACCAGAAAAATCTGAATTAGATTTCCATACAAAATCGGTGACTGTCCCTGGTTTTAATCAAGAACAACTCAAACAACTGTCAACAAAACTCATCAAATACTTCCTCTCATCCATCACAACTCCAGAACAAGATTTATGGGTGAACTTAAGTCCATACGAAAAAGATCGCATTGTGTCTACAAGTTTTGGTCAGACCGATATGGGGCGAGATTTATTAGCCCAGGATTATTTGCTTGAGCCTACCCCCGAAAACAGTACCGCTTGCAATTTCAAATCCTGGGTGGTAAAACAACCCCAGGAGGTACGTTATGAAAGGCACCCGGTTTAGCGAAGAACAAATTGTTGGTATTTTAAAAGAATGGGAAGCAGGTATTGGAGTGCTTGAATTAGCCCGCAAGCATGGGGTCAGTGACAAGACGTTATACAACTGGAAAGCGTGTACAGCCACCATGGTGGGGAAGTAAGGTTCACAGTAAGGATAAAGCTATGCTTATTCCTGACTTTTATCAAGAAATAGGGAACAGCGCTCAATCACCAGAACCTAGCAAGGCGATGAATGCACAAGGCCCAGGTGGTATCGATTTAACCGCTAATCGTATGAAGGTGGATGTGGAGTCAGATAAAGCAATGATGGCTAGACCAATGAATTTAAAGGTATTGGAGAATATTGAAATTAATGGTTTGTATATTAAAGATATTGAGATTACCCCATTAACCAACCTGCCGGAAGCGTTAGGTATTGCTAGATAAATATCGGGACACCTGCCTGCTGGTAGGCAGGGTCACCCATCCCGGATTTATTCGAATAACTTGCCACAATTATTAGGGATGCTATAATTTGACTGGAGGTTTAGGTATGATTAAACGTATAAAAGTCCCCACAGTACATTCAGCTAAAGATATTCAAGGTGGCGAGCCTGTTTTTTATGGAACTCGTGTGCCGGTTAAGGCTTTGATTGATTATTTAAAAGCAGGCGAACGTGTCGACGATTTTCTGCAGGACTTTCCTTCAGTTACTAAAGATCAAGTTCTTAATCTTCTTGAAGAAGCTCAACACTCTGTGACAAAGAAATGAGAATACTTCTCGATGAATCATTGCCCAAGCGTTTAAAGAAGCATTTTACTGGACATACAGTTAAAACAGTTGTGGAAGCTGGCTGGCAAGGAAAGAAAAATGGCGAGCTAATGTCTTTAATGGCGGCTAAGTTCGATGTTTTTATGACTGCGGATCAAAACTTAACATATCAAATAAATTTAAGACATGCATTAATTCCAGTATTTGTTTTAAAGGCGAATACTAACCGCTACGATGATTTAAAACCACTCATGCCGCTTGTTATCAAGAAGTTAAATTCCCACCAAACGGACAAGGTCACGATCATTTCTTAGATGTAGAAAAATGTCCATCGTTGATCGATATTGTCCGATAAATCATGGGACAGTCACCATAATATTAACTGTCCCTAAAATAATCTTCTTTTTTCTAGGCTACAGATGTTTTTTGTTATAATGTTTAAATTATGACATTCGACCAATTTATCCAAGACATTGAAAATTTCGACAGCCACTATTCCAAGGACATCACGCCAGATACCTATTTTGGGTATCCCATTAAACCAATTCTGGAAGCGGAAACGCGTTTGCGAGATGAGGCTACTAAACCCATCGCGTATTTTTCAATGGAGTATGGTTTAGCGCCTAGCATCTACAATTCTTTTAAGCTCACGCAGCCCATGAGTCCTAAAAATCAATTTTTTAAGCATCAGGTGTTTTCCAATTATTGGTTATCTGATTATGTATTTAAGCTTAACATCAACAAGATGTTGGATATTCCCATTTATAGTGGTGGTTTGGGCGTATTGGCAGGGGATACGGTTAAAAGTATTGCGGATTTAAATGTCAATACTGTTGCCGTCGGTATTTTATGGAATAAGGGATATTTTAAACAAAATTTTTGGTACAAGTATGGCCAGGTGCCTGAAGAATTATCTTGGGACCCGCATACCTATCCAGGGCTCATTCCTTTAAAATTCCGCGTCATTATGGAAACCAATGCCGGCCCAGTGCATTTTCGCTTGTGGAAATATTATGTTTATAGTTTTGATCATGCCTATGTATGCCCAATGATTTTATTGGATTCCAATTTGCCTGAGAATTCCGAGAATTTAAGAAAGATTACCGACCAATTGTACCGTTCCGATGATGTGTCCTGGCGTATTTTGCAGCGTTCTACCTTAGGCATCGGTGGGATGAAGGCCTTGGGCGCACTTGGTCTGGCAATTAATTGTTACCATTTAAATGAAGGACATGCGGCTTTTGCTTTAGTTGAAAAATATATTCAATTAAAAGACAAAGCCCAAATGGAAACAGAGCGTAAGAAATTTGTTTATACCTGTCATACTCCCGTAGCGGCCGGGCATGATCGTTTTGGCATCCATGATATTGAAAAGATTTTTCCTGCGAATTATGTAGAAGCAGCTAAGAAATTTGGGATGGAAACTCCTGAAAGTAAGGATATTAATTTAACCCATATTTGTTTGGAAAATTGCCGTCATGTGAATGCCGTTGCCCAAAAGCATGGGGAAATCATGCGTTTGCAATTTCCTGATTACGCCAGCCGTATTGATGCGATTACCAATGGCGTGCACGTGCACACGTGGTTGTCGGAAAGTTATGCCAAATTATTTGACCGTTATTCCCAAACGTTTGGGGATTGGCGTCGTCATCCAGAGCATTTAGCCAAAGCTGCGGATTTGATGCAGAATCAGGCGTTTCGTGCTGATGTTTTTGAATCGCACCAAGTTAATAAGAGAAATTTCCTGGAAATCATCAAGCCTTGGAAGTTGGATGAAAATGTGCTGACCATTGGTTGGGCCCGTCGGATCACTGGTTATAAGCGTCCGTCGTTGATTTTTCATCGCATTGATGAAATTTTAGATATTGCCAAGCATGTGGGGCCTTTACAGATCATTCTTGCCGGAAAATCACACCCGAATGATAATATTGGAGCAGCACATATCCAGGATATTTTGACCCATATTGATAAATTAAATAATGAGTACAAGGATATTAAGGTTTTGATCCTGGAAAATTATGACACCTACTTCGGTAAATTATTGACAAATTCTGTGGATGTGTGGTTGAATAACCCATTGCCACCATTTGAAGCATCTGGAACAAGCGGCATGAAGGCTATCTTAAATGGGGTTGTACAATTATCCACTCTAGATGGATG
>CAZHGK010000165.1:0-877 GCA_964532095.1 uncultured Planctomycetales bacterium
ATGTGGTGGGGGTAGTTCGGCCTTCAAGAACTTGCCCCAAACCCCATCTCCTACAACTCGCTTATAGAACTATACGTCGCATTCAATAAATCTGCTAGCTGCGAACGAGTAATGGAAAGTGGTGGCATAAGAACGATTACATTGCCTAGTGGTCTTAAGATCACCCCGTATCTGCGAGCGATGTGGCAAACTTTTGCTCCAATACGGTCTTCCCATTTGCCCTTTAATTCAATACCCACCATAAACCCGCACTGGCGGACCTCTACGACGGAAGGCAAATTATAAAACATTTTCAAACGCTTGGCTAAGTATTTTATTTTGGGGGCCAATCGGGCCAAGGTACGCTCTTTTTTAAAAATTTCCAGATTAGCGATGGCCGCAGCACAGGCTAACGGATTGCCTGTATACGTATGGCCGTGGAAAAATGTTTTCTGCTCCTTGTAATCAAAAATAAATCCCTTATAAATCCTTTCCGTCGTCAAAGTGGCTGCCAATGGCAAATACCCACCCGTTAATCCCTTAGCCACACAGAGAAAATCAGGGACTACTCCCTCGTGTTCACAGGCAAACATCACGCCCGTACGGCCAAAACCGGTTGCCACCTCATCAACGATTAAAAACACATCGTATTTAACACATAGGCGCTTCAATTTCTTAAGCACGCCGCGAGGCCACACCAGCATCCCTGCTGCCCCTTGCACCAGGGGCTCAACAACAATGGCTGCAACATGGGCAGCTTTCCTTTTTAATAAACTTTCAAATTCTTCCACTGCTTCTTGCCCCTGCCCTTTAAGACCATGGGTCTTAAAAATCAAACCCTTATACACCTTGTGAAATAAATCAATCCCTCCGACGCTGACACTGCCTAAGGTATCAC
>CAZHGK010000165.1:887-3079 GCA_964532095.1 uncultured Planctomycetales bacterium
ACCGTGATAGTAATTTTCTAGATGCACCAAGGTGGTTTTTTTAGTCTGGCCAATATTCTGCCAATACTGATAGGCCATCTTAAGTGCAATTTCAACAGCAGTTGACCCATTATCAGAATAAAAAACCTTCTTTAACCCATGAGGCGCTATTTCAATCAATTTCTTTGAAAGCACAACCGCCGGAGTATTAGATAACCCTAGTAATGTCGAATGCGCCACGTGATCAATTTGATTTTTAATGGCCCGGTCAATTTCTGGCTTTCGATGGCCATGCACGTTCACCCACAGGGAAGACACGCCATCGATATATCTGTTTCCGTCGATATCTTTTAAATACACGCCGTCAGCAGAGTCAATAATTAACGGGTCTTCCTTCACCCAATCCTTCATTTGGGTAAATGGATGCCAAATATAATCTCGGTCATCTTGTTTGAGCGCTTTTGCATTTAACACGGTGCCTGCAAAAAGAGGCTTTAAGTTCAACGGGCATTTCTTAAGTTTCGCTAAGGTGATCGGTGATAAATATGGCACTGTTCCTAAAATAGGAGTTTTTGTCAGTTTGCCAATCTCACAAGGATTGGTTTGCTCAGGAACAGATTTCTTGCCACCCTTAGCATCACTAAAAACAATGCCCTTAACAGCTAACCCCTGGGCCTGTGCGACACTTACCGATAATAAGGTATGATTAATTGTTCCTAGTCCTAGTCGAGAAATAATCACAATGTCGGCATTGAGATCACGGGCCAAGTCAGCATTGGTATACCCCTTCTTTAATGGAACTAAAAGGCCACCTGCCCCTTCAATTAAAACAATGTCGCAGTCTTTTTCAATTTCTACGAGGGCATTATGGATTCTTTTTAAATCAAATTTCTTGTGCGCACGCGTTAAGGCTAGGTGAGGGGATAATGGTTCTGGTGCGTAAAACGGATTGATAATGTTTAATGGCTGTGGCAAATCTAAAACTTTTTTAAGCCAGGCGGCATCATTTCCTGCACACTGAACAGGTTTGATAACCCCGACGCGATAATTTGCCCGACGCAGCAATGCGGCAAGCGTTGCAGTGACGACTGTTTTCCCAACCCCTGTATCTGTTCCTGTAATAAATAATCTGTTCATGCCTTTATCCAAATAACTTCAAATGTGGCGCAAATGCCGTGATGGTACTGAAAATGGTTTTGATAATATTCGCCTGCCTGCATCAATTGATTTTTACCAATCGTTCCTTCCTTGGGCAATTGGTTAGCCCCTATGGCCTTTAACCAATTTAACAATTCCCACATATCCTTAAATTGAATCTTGATTAATTCATAGTCGACAGTGGCACTATCAAACCCTGCTGCCTGCAATGCTTCGCGGCATTGTTCAACACTTGCCAAGCGCCGGATGTGGTTAATTCCTGTTTTTTCTAAACTGAAAAATAATTCTTCGCAGGTGCGCTGGCCAAACATGGTGATGGCCATTAATCCTTTAGGGCTTAACACCCGTCGGGCATCTTTAAATGCAGCAGGTAAATCCTGGGCCCATTGGTAGGCCAGATTAGAAAAAATAATGTCTATGGAACCTGCTTTAAACGGCAGTTGTTGGGCATCGGCTTGCAACCAGTCAATAGCAATGCCTTCGTGGGTTTCTTGCGCTTTCGTTAACATTCCCTCGGCGATATCAAGGCCAATGATGCGGCTATCTGGATAAAAGAATTTCGCCTTATTGGCGACATAGCCGGTGCCACAGCCCACATCGAGCACTGTTGTTGCTTGGTGTTTGACGTGTTTCTTTACGAGCTCACGGCCGATTTCCTTGTGCAAGCTTGTGAGGATATCGTATTGATCCGCTGATTCGCTAAATGCCCGTCGGATATTATTTGTTAATGTTTGCCACATATATGTACGTTCCATCTTTATACAGCATTAAATGTTTTGGCATTTGAGTAGCCCGATTACCAAACCCTGTCGAGTCATCATCCGTGATGCTCGCTTAGCGACAGTTGGGGTGCCATATTAAAACGACCGTTGGCCCCCACCCCCATTGCACCGATAGACGCTGCGCGTCACGGATTGGATGCCTCGCCACTCTCTGATAGACGCAGTTTTTGTTAACACCAAAACAATTTAATGCTCTATAAAATTCTTCACTTATAGAAGATAAGGCTTTGGGCAAGTTCTTGAAGGCCGAACTACCCCCACCACATGCCACCC
>CAZHGK010000166.1:0-3019 GCA_964532095.1 uncultured Planctomycetales bacterium
TCCAGACCAATGATGGCAACGATGGCGCCCATGGCAGCTGGTGGGAATACCACTCCACAAGGTGTATCCCTGTTTCAGCCTATTGGCGGTTCAGCTCCCAAGTATACGGGTAAGAATGTGATCAATCCTTTAGCAGCGATTTGTGCAGGTGCGATGTTATTTAAGCAAGTGGGTGAAGCAAAAGCCGGGCAGATGATTGAAGATTCAGTCAAGAAGGTGGTTTTAGAGAAGATCAAGGATTTAGGGGCAGGAAAAATGGGATATTCAACGACGGAAGTGGGCGATTTAGTCGTTGCTGGTTTATAAAATTGGGGACGGTTACCAATTTTGATTAGAAGAGAAGCCCGAACTGGGCTTCCATACAAAAATGGTGACCGTCCCCAATTTTAAAAGTAAAAAGAAAGAACAACAAAACATGAAAAAGAAATACAACGTAGCTATCTTAGGAATTCGTGGCGCAGTTGGACAATGCATTTATCGTATTGTCAAAGAACGCAAATTCCCTGTGAATAAATTGGTTCTCATTTCTCCAAGTGGGGCAGGTGGTCAATTAGACGGCAATAAATATGTGCCATTAACTAAAGAAGTATTTAATGGTATTGATATTGTGTTATCTTCCCCGGGTGCTGATATTTCTAAAGTCTGGGCGCCCATTGCTGCTAAAGCTGGGGCAGTTGTGATTGATAACACGTCCTATTTTCGTATGGACCCTAATGTGCCTTTGGTCGTTCCAGAAGTTAATCCGGAAGATATTAAAAAGCACAAAGGTATTATTGCTAATCCGAATTGCTCAACCATTCAAATGCTGGTGGCTTTAAAGCCCTTGCATGATTATGCCAAAATTAAGCGCATTGTCGTTTCTACCTACCAGGCTGTTTCCGGGGCTGGGGCAGAGGCTGTTGCGGAATTAAACGATCAGTTAAATGGCAAGATGGCGGCCAAGAAATTTCCTCATCAAATCGCACACAACTTGATTCCTCAAATTGATGTGTTCGTGGATAATTTCTATACCAAAGAAGAAATGAAGATGGTCAATGAAACACGTAAAATGTTTCATGATAATAAAATCCAGGTTTCTGCCACATGTGTACGCGTGCCTATTAAAAATAGCCACAGCGAATCGATTAATATTGAAACCAAAAAGAAAATCACCCGTGCCAAAGCCATTGAATTATTAAAGAAGGCTCCTGGTGTCAAAGTTTTGGATGATGTGAAAAAATCCGTCTATCCATTGCCCATTAATGCCGACGGCCGTGATGAAACCTTTGTTGGCCGTATCCGTGAAGATATTTCTGTAGCTAATGGTTTGAATATGTGGGTTGTTTCCGACAACTTACGTAAAGGCGCTGCATTAAACGCTGTCCAAATCGCCGAAGTGTTGATTAGTGGTTAGTAAGTTTATGTTGACGGAGAATTCAATGAAAAGATTTCTAATATTAATAATGTTAATTTTTGTCATGCCTACGCTGCTTCTTGCTTCGGAACAATATTTACAAAAAGATGGGCTATTTAAAATAAATATGCCAGATAATTGGAGGGGGCAAGAATTACCCGGAAAAGTTTTAATTTTTCCACCGCCTCCTAATGGTGCAGGAATTGTGATTCAATTTAAAGAAATTTCTGGCAAAGAAACACTAGATGAGATAAGAAAAGAGATAATTTCCAGTCTAGAGAGTATTGTTGAATATAAGATAAAACCTATCGGCGGCAGTGTTATTGAGAATAAAGAAATAATAATAGATAATGTTTATGCTCGACGTCTATATTACAGGATTTCTTTGAAAAATGAACCTATGTATTTTATTCGGGTTGCTTTTGTGAATAAAGGTTATACCTTTACTATTGATTACGGAAGTCTTTCCAAAGAGGATGTTGATAAAGTAATAAGTCTGGTGGATACATTTAAGTTTTAATACTCGAATAGCATTGCTTCAGTCTGTTCCTCTTTTTTCTTGCCCAAGTCATTATTCTAGTATATATTTTAAATAGCTGGTTTATTTTTTCACTAAGAGGACAAAAATGCGTACAGATATTTCCATGGCAAATATATTAAAATTAGATGTGTCCGAGCGGATTCAGTTGGTAGAAGACGTCTGGGACAGTATTGCATCTGTGCCTCAAGCTATGGAGCTTACAGATAAGCAGAAGAAAGAATTAGATCGACGCATAGTCGCCTACCACGATAATCCTTCCTTAGGTTCTCCTTGGAAAGAAGTCAAAAAGAGAATTTTAGCTAAGAAATGAAATATGATCTAATTCTGCGCTTGGAAGCTGAACAAGATATCCAAGGAGCTTTTGATTGGTATGAAGGTCGAGTTTCAGGATTAGGTAAAGAATTTCTACGTTGTGTGGATGTTGCTTTTTCTCAAATTAGTCGTTCCCCAGTAAGTCATCCGATTATTTATAAGAATATCCGTAGGATTCTAACTCGTCGATTTCCATTTGGAATCTTTTATATTATCGTGCACAGAAAGATTATTGTGCTTGCTGTTTTTCATGCGCGCAGAGATCCAGCTTTATGGAAAAAACGAAAAAGTAGTGATGCGTAATTTTAAATTAATCCTTGAATACGACGGTGCTCATTTTTGTGGATGGCAAATCCAGAACAAAGGCGAGCGTACGGTTCAAGGTGAACTTGAATCTGTTCTTTTAAAAGTTTTTAAAAAACCCGTGCGCGCCATTGCTTCAGGCCGTACCGATAGTGGTGTTCATGCCACAGGACAAGTCGTCAATGTCCAAGCAGATACTCGCATGAAGCCTTTAGAAATTCAAAAGGCTTTAAATAGTCTTTTACCTGCGGATGTGGCAATTCTTCATGCCCAAGAAGTCAAAGAAGATTTCCATGCTCAATACAGTGTGAAAGAAAAGACATATCGGTATAGTATTTTAAATAGCAAAACGCGTTCAGCCTTTTTAAGAGAGAGGGTGTATTTTTATCCTCAATCATTAAGCATAAGCCAGATGCGCAAGGCTGCTAAAATCTTGGTTGGTAAGCATGATTTTAAATCATTCCAAGCAT
>CAZHGK010000167.1:0-2952 GCA_964532095.1 uncultured Planctomycetales bacterium
GGCCCGTTTGCTTATTGCCGTGACCAACAGAGCATTTTCCTTTAAACGGCACATGGTAAATACTTACACCGACGGGAATACGTTTTAAATATTTCTTTAAGATGTGGCGATCGCCAATAACAACGACATGAAAACCTTTAATGCGGATTTTAGTTAATGCCTTGGCCGTAACTTCTGGCCCAATACCGGCCGGGTCTCCCATCGTGACCCCAATCATTCTAGTCACGGATTTCAACATATGCTTTCTTACGCAGCTTATCAATCCACTGCTTGAATTTATCTTTAAATTGCTGATCATACAAAATATTGTATACCTTATCCTTAGCCTCTTGCAGCGTTTCAATATGGCCTGGAGAAATGCCAACCACCTTAAAAACATAAATCCCGGTATCAACTTCGACCAAATCCGACACATCCCCTAATTTCAAATTAAAGACTTCATCTTCAATGGCTGGCACCATCTGTCCTTTTTCAATCGTCCCGACGGAAGGCATCTGGGAATATTCCTTAAAAATCTTATCAAAATCTTCGCCAGCAATTAATTTAGCCCTGGCTTCACCAGCACGGTTGCGCGCTTCTTGCTTGCCTTTATCAAATGAAACAAAAATGGACTGTAAATTATATTTAGGCTTACGTTCAAAATCATTATGATGGTCGTTATAATATTTAGTCACATCCTGGGGATTAACAAAAATCTTTTGGCGGATTTCTATATCCACCATGTACTTTGCCTTCATTTGATTTGTCAACTTGGTCTTTAAATCTGTGACAGTCATGCCTTGTGCCGTTAAGGCTTTGATAAAATCTTCTTCAGAAGGATATTTGGATTGGATTTCTTTTAAACGCTTAGCAATTGCTTCAGGACGAATTTCTAATTCTTTTTCTGTAGCTGCAGATAAGATTAAACGGTCTTCTATAAGCTGGGCCACACCTTTTTCTTCATAGGTCGCCATGATTTCCTGGATTTCACTCTTGGATTTATTTTCCACGCGCAATTGGGCATAAATCCCTGCTACATATTCACGCAGATCTTTTAAGGTAACGGCTTCGTCATTGACAACAGCAATAATTCCGTCGCTGCCACCTCTAGCTAACGCGAGTGGCGCAAACGCCAAACCACCCATTAGAACGATAACTAATTTATTTAATAATATGTTCGTGTTTTTCACTTTTCATGTCCTTACGAAGGTGTTCTATGGATTCCTTAAGCATCCGGCAATACAAATCAAAACCAATACTGGCAATAAAGCCATGCTGATGCGTACCTAATAAATTTCCTGCCCCACGGATTTGAAGATCTTCAAACGCAATATGAAAACCAGCTCCTAGATCGCTATGCTTTTCAATAGCAGCTAAACGCTGCCTGGAAATTTCTGATAACGAATGTTTAGGGGGCACAATAAAATACGCATAGGCCTGAATATCCATGCGCCCTACCCGGCCACGCAGCTGGTGCAAATCTGCTAAACCAAACTTATCTGCACGATTGACAATCAACGTATTAGCATGAGGCACGTCAATACCAGATTCCACAATCGTCGTGCATACTAGCACATCGATCTCGTGTTTGAGAAATTTTAACATAATTTCTTCCAATAGACGAGGACTCATTTGCCCATGTCCGACTGCAACCCTTGCCTTAGGCAGCATGGCCCGAATATTATTGGCAATGGTTTCAATATTATCCACGCGGTTATGCAGGAAAAACACCTGGCCATGGCGCTTTAGCTCACGGTTAATGGCTTCAAAAATAATTTCGTCGTCATAACGAATGATTTCTGTTTTCACAGATAAACGATTCGTCGGTGGCGTCGATATCACCGACATATCCCTTGCCCCGGCCAAGGCCATATACAATGTCCTGGGAATAGGCGTTGCAGATAACGTCAGCACATCTGCCAACAAACGAAAATGTTTTAACTTTTCCTTGGATTTGACCCCAAAGCGCTGTTCCTCATCAATAATCACCAAACCCAAATCTTTAAAAGCAATATCTTTTGATAACAGGCGGTGGGTTCCAATAATAATATCGACCTTACCCTCTTTGACATCTGCCACAATGGCTTTTTGTTCTGCCTTGGTGCGAAATCTTGATAACATATTTACCTTAACGGGAAAACTTTCCAAACGCTTGGCAAAATTATAAAAATGCTGTTCAGCCAATAATGTCGTCGGAACTAACATGGCCACTTGCTTATTATCCATCACTGCCTTAAATGCAGCACGCAACGCCACCTCTGTCTTGCCATAGCCCACATCCCCACAAATCAAACGGTCCATGGGCTGGGGCATTTCCATATCTTTCTTTGTTTCGTGGGTCGATTTAAGTTGGTCTGGCGTTTCTTTATAAGGAAATTTACTTTCAAAATCTTTTTGCCAATCGGTATCAGGACTGAACGCAAACCCTGAGAGCTGTGCCCGCAAAGCTTGGGTGTGCAGCATCTGTGCAGCGAGCAATCGTAATTTCTTTTCAATGCCCCGTCGGGTGGCTAACCACTCCTTACTGCCCAATTTATGCATGGATGCTGGTTTTTTGGAAAATGAAACATACTTTTGCACCAAATGCATATCATGCTTGGGCACAAACAAACGATCCCCGCCGGAATATTCAATAACCAGATGTTCCCGGTTCTCTCCTGCCTGCATGGCCTTAAGACCAAGAAAACGGCCAATCCCGTGATTATTATGGACAACATAATCCCCTTCGCTTAAATCCACAAAGTTATTTAAAGGGATTTCAGAAGAAAAAACACTTGTAGATTTCTTATGCGGCAAGATTAAGACAATTTGGTGGGATTCAATCTTTGTCGCAGTAACTGGGTCAAAGCCATAGATAGCTTTAATTACATCATCATCAGTATCAATGCGTACCGGGATTTCACAATTAGACGGGTAAATCTCAATAACCCCGCCACGCACAGCAAATTCACCCTCCTTAAAAACTTTAGTCGC
>CAZHGK010000168.1:0-2939 GCA_964532095.1 uncultured Planctomycetales bacterium
CATTATTCACGTTTGGATTAAAGGCAGAGTTTAAAGAACCATCACTCACAGATCGCGCGGCTAATCGATTTCTGGTTGTACCAGCAACGGAGGTAAAAGCGCCACCCACATAAACTTGAGAGCCACTGACGACCATTGTATTCACAGCCCCATTTGCATTGGGGTTAAAGATGGTATTTATAGATCCATCTGCTAATGAAACAGCGGCTAATCGATTTCTGGTGTTTGAATTGACGCTCGTAAAGCCACCAGCAAGAAGCAAGTCAGTGCCGGATATAGCCAGGGCACTGACTGGCCCGCCCGTCACGTCCGTAGCAAAATTGGTTTGTAGTGTGCCATCTACGGTAGAAATAGCAGCTAGATAACTTTTTGCAGTGCTGGCTATATTTGTAAAGCCTCCCCCAACGTATAATGTATTTTCTGATAGAGCTAAAGAAGACACAGAGGCATTTGGATTGGGATTGAAACTATTAATTTCACCATTCAGGATTGAAATTCCAGCAAGATAATTTCTAGAAACACCTCCGACAAAGTTGATATAGCCCCCCAGATAAATCGTGGAACCAGAGATGGCTATCGTGGATACAGAGGTGTCCACATTGGGATTAAAACTACTGATCACTGAACCATCAACGGTAGAGACGGCGGCTGCAGAGTTTCGCATAAGGCCGCCTACAGACCCAAACCACCCGCCAATATATATGGTAGAGCCGTTGAGTGCTAAAGTGTAAACGACATTATTAACATTGGGATTGAAGTTGGAAAGTACGGAACCATCAACGGTGGATACAGCAGCGACATAGTTTCTATTCACTCCACCGACATATGTAAATTGCCCTCCAATATAGAGCGTACTGCCTGAAAGAATCATAACATCCACCGAGTTATTTGCATTTGGGTTAAAGCCTCCCACAAGAGCTCCCGTAGCTTTATTGAGGGCTGCAAGGCCATTTCTTGTGGTTGCTCCCACGGACAAGAACCCTCCGCCTATGTAGATGCGGTCATTATTTGCAAGTAATGATGTGACGTAACCATCCAAACTGGGAGCAAATGAGGGAACTAATGAGCCATCAGAAATAGAAACTGCGGCGACATAAGTTCGACCAGTAGAATTAACTGTTTCAAAACTACCCCCAATGTACAGATTCCCGTCAGAAACAGTCATAGACAGAGCACTTTTGTTGATATCAGGTGCGAATGATGAAATTAAAGATCCATCAACTGTTGAAATTGCGGCCAAGCGGTTGCGAGTTGTGTTGTTGATCAAGGTGAAATTGCCTCCGACATACAGGACAGATCCAAATAATGTCATTGTTAAAACGTCACCATTGGCAACGGTTGGATTAAACAAAAGATCTAATGAACCATCAGATAAGATATGAGCCAATCCAGATCGAGGGACGCCTCCGACAGCAGTAAAAGAACCTCCTATATAAAAGCCGCCATTGCCATCTGATGTTGAGGTATAAACAACTCCAGACACACGACTTTTAAAAGAGGAACTTGGCCAATTTGTTGATCCGTCAGAGTCTTTGACAGGAGTAAAGCCTCCGGTCCAATGACCCAACTTTGTGAAGTTTCCACCAACGTAAAGTGTAGAGTCTGATTTGGTCATCGTAACAATCTGTCCATTTGTTATAGGTAGTTCTGATTTGACAGTCCAAGGTTGTGAGTACATGACGGGGGTACTGACATTTCCAGCAGCATCAATAGCGCGAATAGAGACATAGTAGGAAGACCCTCTTGTTAATGATAAGCCTGTGAGTGTTGTTGACAGTTCGCTACCGACATCAAAGTAATCTTTAATTTGAACACCACCCAGTGTTGTGCCCACAGCGATTTGATATTTGATTGCGCCGCTACCATTAGGATTATCCTTGGCCGCAGTCCAAGATAAAGTCGGAGATTGATCCGTTGACCAAGTCGTCGTGGTCGATAATGACAGTAGGACAGAATCGATTGAAGGGGCAACCGTATCGTTTTTTAAGTCAGAGGAAGAAGAGGCGCTAAGGTCCTCGATTTTGACATCCAAGGTACAAGCCGATAAAAGCCCCAAGGCTAAAAAAATGCTGGATACAATTTTAATATTGTCCATATGATCTAATCGGCTCTTCCTAAGTGTGTCTGAAGAGGCTTTCTCATTTTATAACGAAAAAAGCCAGTTAGCCTTATTTTGAATAACAATATTTCAAAGTGAAAAAGTTAGTCGACTTTATACGTTCTATACAAACAGAAACTATTTAAACAGGCAGGCGGTGGGTCTCTAGGATTGTTATGAAATAAGTTTTAGTAAAAAATATCCAAAAAATGGTCCAGTTGTTGCTTTTATGGCTCTGTCTATATTAAGAACAGAGCAAACCATAAAAGGAGCAGTCATGTCCCATCGGACGGATTTATTTTCGGATCAAAGCCTTTCGAATTTATATGGAAATCATCCATACCTGTTGATTTTTCAAAAAGATGACTGGAAAGAGCATTTACATATTCTTAGTCAAATATATCATTTTTTAGAACAAGAAAACACTCGCGCACCGTACGAAGTTTTAAAAAGTTTAATTTATAATTACTATGCCAATTCTGGCGTGACCACTCTGTTAGAAGAAAAAACCAGCCGCTTTTTCCGTATGTGTTTAGAAGACCTATGTGTACTAAAAGATTCTCATGATCAGTATGGGCAACGCTTTTTAGAAACGACCAAATACGGAAAAGAACTTCTTATGTTGGTGGAATCTTTATTGAATCAAAAATCAAAATTTTCAGGTACAGGGGCCGAGACATTATTAGGGGCCTTAAATAATATTTTAACTAGTCGTGAGCAGATGAGTTCAGAAGAAGCCTTGGCTCATCATCGTCAAATGATAAAAAAATATCAAAATGACACGGCCAGAATTGAAAAAATGGGAGTGACCCATGCCGAAATGTTGCCGATGCCACATTCT
>CAZHGK010000169.1:0-2921 GCA_964532095.1 uncultured Planctomycetales bacterium
TCAATCTCCTTACCATTACGAACATGCATATAAGGCTCTCGATTAGAAACAGCACACAGCGCCCGGTCTTTAAGATTAAGACGAACAACCTCTTTTAAGCGTTCTGGTGTCCAGCGTGATTCCGAAGCATATCTTAAACGGGCCTCTTCCTCAGCGGCAAAACGCGCCACCTCTAAACTTTTGGCCATCTGAATAATCTCTTGGGCTAATGGTCCCAGCAACAACTCTTCTTTAGAATTAAGCCTGGAGACGGCCTCGCCCTTGCGGATCCTTCTCATCCACTCCGTGGTCTTTTTGATAGGCGACATAACATTTAAATAAATAAGCAAAAATGTTGCTAAAGTAATCAGAAAAGCCTGGATCGAGGCGCGCAAAAAACTATTTATCCACATGCGACGAATGCGCTCTTGAATATAATCGGCATCATAAAAAAGAGTTGCTACATAAGCTACGCTGCTTTCCACCAAAACAGGCGAAGAATATGCATAAAGAGCCTTATTCCCTGAATCCATAAAACTGCCATGTTCTTCCCCCAAGCGTTCCACCTCTTGAATGCCCGCTGCCCAAAAACTGGGATCTTTCTCTAGTTGAGGACGAAGTTCGGCAGATGAAATAATTAAATTCTCCCGAATATCATGAATAGTGATTCCTAATAACCGTTCACGTCCTGTAAACCGGTCTACAATATGCTGCAACGTTTGCACATTCTCAGCAGCTAACAGTGGTTCCACGGCAATTTTCAGACTGTCCGCAATAACACTCGCTCTTTTTTCCAACTCACCTTTAAGACGATCTTCTTCCTGCCTAACTTGCATAAATGAAAATACGAAAGCTACCACAGCCACAATGCCAACCAAAAAACATACAAGCCTAAGCGTTATTTTCATTGATCCTCCTTAAAAAAGAAAAGCCGCCTCCCGATCTTTCGACCGGATGGCGGCCCGACCATCCAAAACACCTCTGGAAAAATTTCTTCCAGACCCCTTTGTCCTAATTACCTGTTTTCTTTTTAACTCAATCCAAAAAATAAAGCAAGGCTTTATTTTTAGCTAAAAATTAAAACTTAAAAATCTTTTAACTTTCTTTCTTTTAGCCATGCGTCCAGAGATTCTTTCTGTGAAATCGTAACGATCACAGTCACTTGGTCTTTGACAAGCAACGGTATGTTTCCATGAGGAACAATGGAATGTCCTTCTCTTTTAATGAGATTAAAATGGACGCCCTCAGGTAGGTTCAATTCTTTAATAAACTTTCCAACCACAAGTGAACGAGGAGTCACCTTAAAAACTACTGTAACGATGTCTGTTAAAGAAACATTTTGCTGTGGTTGATGGCTGACTATCTCTTCTCTTTTGGAAACGTGGGCAGCGTAGACCCTGAAAATATCCTCTGATTTAAGTATCCCGATGATTTTGGATGTATTTAAAGAATCTACTACTGGAATTTCAGTTAAATGATGCGAAGACATAAACCGAACAGCCTCATTTAAGGGTTCATCAGGAAAAGAATACTCTTTAATTGGCACCGCCACATCATCGGCAATCAGGCATTCCATTTCTTGTGTCAGCAATAACCTGCTGATTTCAACCGATTTAATAACCCCGCACAACCTGTCATTACGATCGACGACAAAAATAACGCTGTTCGATTTCCGGGATATAAGCTCAATCAATTCTTCCGTGGACGCATCCTGGCGGACAAGATGAAAATCCTGGGTCATGGCATCGCTGACTTTTAGCCCCTCAAGCACTCTTGTTTCTTCAAAAGATTTAACATCGATGCCTTTACGTTTTAATTTTCCTAAATAGATCGAATCTTTCAAAATCATTTGGGCAATGGATGTGGCTGTGACAACTGCCACCATGATGGGCAATATCATCCCATAACCACCGGTCAACTCAAAAACGATCAGGATAGATGTAATGGGTGCACGAGCTGCGGCCGAGAAAACACTAGCCATCCCGACTAGTGCATAGGCGCCACTGGATGCCATGGGTACAGAGTAATGATTGGACGCAATTTGTCCGAATGCTCCTCCCAATACGGCCCCGATAAATAGTAAAGGCGCAAATACTCCTCCCGAACTACCGGCTCCTAAAGAAATCGAAGTAGCCAAAATCTTTACCAAAACCAAGGCCAACAATATCTCAAGAGATAGGTTTCCATGCAATGCGTCCTGGATCGTCAGAAGTCCTGAACCGAAAATCTGTGGAAATAAAAATCCCAAGCCCCCCACCAACAAACCACCACAGGCAGGTTTAAGCCAAACTGGAAACTGCCATTGTTCAAATTTGCTTTCCGACCATTCCAAGGACACCATAAACATCACCGCAACCAGTGCCGCCAATATGCCAAGGCCAAAATACAAAAAAATTTCGAACGGGTGGTTGAGATGATAAGACGGAACAACAAAGGACGGATAATCGCCTAAAAAAATACGGCTGATGATGCTGGAAGAAACAGCTGCCACTACCACCGTACTTAATGTATTGGCGCCAAAATCCCTCAAAATTACTTCAGAGGCAAACATAACCCCAGCAATAGGAGTATTAAAAACACCGGCAATCCCAGCAGCAGCTCCACAAGCTAATAAGTTTCTTATCCTAGATTCAGGCAATCTTAATAGCTGACCAAAGGTCGAACCAAGGGCAGCACCGATCTGCACAATCGGCCCTTCCCGACCAACAGAAAATCCACTTCCAATCGAAATCACCGACGCAACTGCTTTGACCACAGCAACAACAGGTCTAATCCTTGCCCCACGCAATACAATGGCTTTTAGGACTTCCGGGACACCGTGGCCTTTCGCTTCCGGAGCAAAAAATACAATCAAAGGACCAACACAGAGGCCGCCGATTACAGGAATTAGGATAACCCAAAGGGTCCCTTTAATCGCTGGAGAAAAAAACAACGCGCTCGCC
>CAZHGK010000170.1:0-2694 GCA_964532095.1 uncultured Planctomycetales bacterium
TTCAAACAAAATTAGACGAAGAAAAAGCCATTATCCGTATCCAAGACAATGGCTGTGGAATTCCTGCAAATGACATCCCCCATATTTTCGACCCGTTCTTTACAAAGAAAGACAACGGCACAGGTTTAGGCCTATCGATTACTCATGAAATCATCAAGAATCATAATGGGAAGATATTTGTAGAAAGTGCGGTAGGACAAGGAACTGCGTTTATTATTGAATTGCCTGTATGAGATTGCTTCGCCCTGCGGGCTCGCAATGACAAGGATTAAAGTTCACCTTTATGGTATAACTCCACCAAGGCTTTAACTGGTTTAGGATTAAATTGCTTGCCAGCATTACGTTCAATTTCAGCCATAGCTGCATCCTTGCCTAAACCTTTGCGGTAGGAACGATCTGTTGTAATTGCATCAAAAGTATCTGCAACTGCAATAATTGCTGCAATCATGGGAATACCTTCACCAACCAAACCTTCGGGGTAACCTTTGCCATCATAACGCTCGTGATGGTATTTCACCCCATTAATGCATTCCTCAAAACCAGTCAGTGGTGATAAAATTTCTGCGCCACGAGTTGTATGGGTTTTCATAATATCGTATTCTTCAGCAGTCAATTTATCTTGCTTACATAAAATGGATTCAGGCACACCTATTTTGCCAATATCATGCAATAACCCTGCGATATATAAATTCTCAAAAAATTTAGCTGGGAAGCTTTCAATGCCGCTGGATTCCATTTGACGGGCAATGGCTAAAGCATATTTAGTTACACGCTCTGTATGCCCATGGGTATATGCATCCTTAGCTTCAATAGCGGAACCTAAGGCAATAGTTGTTTGGATAAACAAATTCCTGTTACGGTCAGCTTCTCTTTTTAAATCTTCAAATAGTTGAGCATTACGGATAGCCATGGCCACATCTGAAGCCAAGGCTGAAAAGAAATCCAATTCTTCCTGATCAAAACGACTATTATCATGCTTTTGGCCAAGCAATAATATTGCCAATAGCGCATGTTGATGGTACGCGGGTACACAGGCAATGGCATTAAACTTGGGCATTTGATCACTGACTTGCTGCAATAATTCTTTAATCCCACTACCGTTTGAGATGACACTTTCCTGCCAAATAAGCTTGTTGATATCTTCCGCCAATAAAGCATTGCGGTTCTCGACGAGATACTTGTATTCTTTTTCAATGAATAATTTAATGATAGGATGTTTTTTATCAAAGCGGATAAAGCCTTCAGGAATGCGGGAACCAGCCTCACCCCGAGAAATTGAAAGCACATAATTATCTTTTAAGGGATCATATAGGATCATGCCCGCATGCTGGATATGAACTTTTTGGACAATGGAGCGGACAATTAACTTAATCAGCAAACGCGGGTCATGGATAAGAATCATGCCTTTAGCTGCTGATTCGAGTTCTTTTTTGTAATCAATTTTAATAGACATTAGTGGTTAAGCTGTGCCAAAACGATTTTTTCAAGCTCTTCGAGGATAAGGGGCTTGTGGATATATGCAACAACACCTAAAGCATTTGCTTCTTTAATCACTTCCTCTTCTTCAACACCAGTCACTAAAATTACTTTAGCATTATTGGATTGTTGGCGCAATTGACGAAGAACTTCAATACCTGTCATTTCTTCCATGCGCACATCCAGTAAAACCAAATCTGGAACTTCTGCAGCAATTATTTTTAAAGCATCACCCCCGCCGGACGCCGTAAAAACCGTAATACCCCGCTTTCTAAAGAACCGACCAGCGAATTCACGGATATCAGATTCGTCATCAACGATTAATAACTTTGACATAATTTTAGTTTATCCTAAGTAAGAAAACTTTCAATGCATTATTCAATAAAAATGGGAAGGCGCAGTTTCATTTGGGTACCAACCATGTATTTCGAGGATATTTCAACCTTACCTTTATGGTTATCTTCAATAATTTTCTTAATCACATATAACCCCAACCCAGTTCCTTTTTTGCTGGAAAGTTTAGTGGTAAAAAACGGGGTGAATAATTTATGCGCATCCTCTTCTTTAACACCAATACCATTATCTTCAAAGATTACGCTTACTTCATTATCATCCAAAGGCTGTATGTGGATAGTTAATGTAGGTTGAAAACCTGGTTCTTTCTTTTCATTCTTACGTTGCATCATGGCATCATAACCATTATCAATCAAGTTAAAGAAAACTTCTTGTAGTTGGGTAAAGTTTCCCTTAATTTTGGGAATATCATCACCATAATCTTTAACAACCTTTAATTCATTGGTTTTAATTTTAAAATTAGCCATTTCAAATGCTGATTTAAAGGCAGCATTAAAATCAACAGCGGTAAAACCAGCATCGCCTTTACGGGTGTATTTTAAGAGCCCTTGCACAACCTCACCACCCTGGACGACATTTTCCTGAACACGAGCAAAAGCTTTTTCAAGGTCAGCAAAAACCTCTTTTAGCTTATCAGGCATGGGCTCATTCTTATTCATCTGGATCGTATCTAATGCATCCCCAGCAATAAACCCTAGCGCATGAAAGCGATTGTTAATTTGATGCGATAAACCATCAGCCATCGTACCAATGGTGGCCATTTTCTCAGCTTGAAATAATTGCTGTTGAGTTAATTTCATATCTTCATAAAACTGGGCATTTTCAATAGCTAAAGCAGCCTGGTTAGACAAAATTGAAAATACT
>CAZHGK010000171.1:0-2383 GCA_964532095.1 uncultured Planctomycetales bacterium
ATGCGTCGACAGAAACTAGGTCTCTCGTCGCCCTAAAGACCCCATTGAAGTCTTAAGCGCCCCGACAAGATTTTGTGAACCATCATCCACACGGGCTGGGCCCATGAGAATTTCTTTAAGTGTACCGCTCGTCCCTACTTTAATACGTGTTCCGCGTGGTAAATTCGCGTGAGAGGTAGCCATCCCCCAGTGATACCCACGGCCAGGTGCTTCTTCAGCCTTAGCAAACGCAGAACCAACCATGACAGCGTCAGAACCTGCTGCAAAAGCTTTACAAATTTCCCCACCAATGCGCATACCACCGTCGGTAATAATAGGAATATATTTTCCGCGGCGTTTCCAATAATAATCACGGGCAGCCCGGCAATCCACAGTGGCGGTAATTTGAGGAACACCAATCCCTAAAACCCCACGGGAAGTACATGCGGCACCAGGGCCAATACCTACTAAAACTCCAGATGCACCTGCTTCCATGACTTCTAAAGTCATGTCATAGGTGACCACATTCCCGACGATAACTGGAATTTTGGTATTCTTACAAAACTTTTCTAAATCGAGAACCTTATATTCGGTGGCAATATGACGGGTGGTTGCAACAGTAGACTGGACGATAAAAATATCAGCACCAGCTTCAATAGCGATTTTAGAGAAGCGTTCTGCATTTTGAGGAATACAACTTAAAACTGCAGGAACCTTGGCTTTCTTAATTTCCGCAACACGTTTGGCAATTAATTTATCTTTGACTGGAAATTTAGTGTTGTCATAAAGGCTTTGAACAAGTTTGGTTGCCTCTTCTGGAGTGGCACGGGCAATTTGCTCTAAAATTTCATCCGGATTATCATAACGGGCTTGAATACCATCCAAATTAAGAACCGCAATCCCGCCTAACTTCCCCATCGCAATCGCAAACTTCACATCCACAACCCCATCCATCGACGCTGCTAAAATTGGCACAGAAAATTTGTGTTTACCCAAGCTCCAGCTGGTATCCACTTCATTTGGATTAACCGTTACAGTGCCAGGAACCAAGGCAACTTCATCAAAACCGTAGCAACGACGTGCCCGACGCCCAATACCAATCCAATCAGCCATTTATAACCTCCGTATTTTCAATAAGATACAAATATATTGTAAGGAAGAAAAGTGCATAGAAAAATTTTGTAAGGCGCAATTATACAGCACCTAGGGTAAAATGTCAATTTCTTTAATAAATTAGGGACAAAAAAAAGGGGACGGTTACTATTTTTGTTTTTTAGAGAAATCCGAATTGGATTTCCTTACAAAAATGGTGACCGTCCCCTTTTTTGTTTTAGTTCTTAGTACCCGCCCATACCGCCCATACCACCTGGTGGCATAGCTGGCATAGCTGGTTTATCTTTTTCCGGAGCATCGGTAATTAAGCATTCGGTGGTGAGCAACAACCCAGCGATACTTGCCGCATGTTGTAAAGCTGTGCGGGTAACTTTTGCCGGATCAATAATCCCGGATTTGAACATATCGGTATATTCATCGGTATTAAAATCATAACCGATATTATTATCTTTTTCAGAACTTAAACGCTCGACAATCACAGAACCTTCCAAACCAGCATTGAATGCCAGTTGGCGGATTGGAGATTGTAAAGAACGACGGACAATTTCTGCCCCTGTTTTTTCATCACCTTTAAGGTCAATCGCTTCCAAGTCCTTGATGCAGCGCAATAATGCCACACCACCACCTGGAACAATCCCTTCTTCAACGGCAGCACGGGTCGCATGCAAGGCATCTTCGACGCGGGCTTTCTTTTCTTTCATTTCAGATTCAGTAGCGGCACCGACATTGATGATGGCAACCCCGCCGGACAATTTAGCCAAACGTTCTTGCAATTTTTCTTTGTCGTATGAAGAATCTGTTGAATCAATTTGATTTTTAATTTGGGCAACACGTGCCTTGATATCTGCAGGTTTACCAGCACCTTGAACGATGGTGGTATTGTCTTTGTCGATCTTGACCTTCTTGGCACGGCCTAAACCGGTTAATTCCAAGCTTTCTAATTTCAAACCAAGATCTTCGGTGACAGCTTGACCGCCAGTTAATACAGCGATGTCTTTGAGCATTTCTTTACGACGATCACCATAACCTGGGGCTTTGACAGCGACGCAATTTAATGTGCCGCGCATTTTATTAACAACCAGGGTTGCTAATGCTTCGCCTTCGACTTCTTCGCAGATAATCACTAAAGGACGTCCACCCTTGGCAACTTTTTCCAAGACTGGGAGGATATCTTTAATGGAGGAGATTTTCTTTTCATAAAGCAGGATGTATGGTTCATCTAATTCACAAACCATTTTTTCCATATCGGTAGAAAAATATGGAGACAAATAACCCTGATCGAATTGCATCC
>CAZHGK010000171.1:2413-2662 GCA_964532095.1 uncultured Planctomycetales bacterium
GGCTTCGGCAATCTTCTTACCGATGACATTGTCATTATTTGCCGCAATAGAGGCAACTTGTTCAACTTCTTTGGAATTCTTCAGATCAACCTTCTTGGCGATCTTTTCAACACGAGCAACCACGCGCTCAACGGCTAAATCAATACCACGCTTTAAGGCCATAGGATTAGCGCCTGCCGTGACATTCTTTAAACCTTCGCGGTAAATCGCTTCTGCAAGTACGGTGGCTGTTGTAGTCCCGTCGCCGGC
>CAZHGK010000172.1:0-2122 GCA_964532095.1 uncultured Planctomycetales bacterium
GGGACCGTTGTGACAACAGAAGTTCCCGTCGATGTAGCACCGCCAGCTCCAGCTGTGACAGCCCCAGTTGTTGAAATCAATGAAGAGACCTTGGCAGAAGATATTGAACGTTTACGCAAGCGTTGCGATTCCTATGGCGCTGTGAATTTAGTTGCTATTGAAGAATTTGAAGAATTAAAAACACGCAATGAATTTTTAACAAAGCAGCAAAGCGATTTGTTAACTGCCCGTGAACAGTTATTGTCCACCATCCAGAAAATCAATCGCACCACCAAACAAATGTTTACTGATACCTTCACCCGGGTGAATGAAGAATTCCAAATATATTTCCGTATGCTTTTTGGAGGCGGGGAAGCCCAGTTGGTGCTTTTAGATCCTGAAAACGCCCTAGAATGCGGGATTGATATCATTGCCCGTCCTCCGGGTAAGAAATTGCAGAATATCAGTTTGATGTCTGGTGGGGAAAAGACCTTGGCTGCTATTGCCTTGATCTTTGGGGTATTTAAGGTTAATCCCAGCCCATTCTGTGTTCTGGATGAAATTGATGCAGCACTTGATGAGTCTAACGTTGGTCGTTTTGCTCATTTATTGAAGGAATTTGCTAAAATCGCCCAGTTTGTTGTTATTACGCACAATAAAAAGACCATGGAAAGCGCAGATGTGATGTATGGGGTAACCATGCCTGAGCGCGGGATTTCTCGTCTTGTTTCTGTTAAATTTAACGAAGTAAAAGCCCAACCTGTTGTTCGTCAGGAATCTCCGGAAGCTGTTGCCGCGGTTTAAAAAACCCTCAAATGCACTAAAAAGATATGTTGCGCGACATTTGAAAATATTTTGTGCTATAATGTATCTATAGTTTTGTATCTTCATGTTTTTCAATAGGTTATTGCCTTATTGCAAAATTAAAATAGTGGGGAGCGCTTCCTTGACAGTGTAATGGCCGCATGTTATACTTGGCTCTAAGTCACTCAAAAATAATATGTTGACGCGATTTATTCTGTCCATCAATTGGGTTGATGTGGCACTAGCAGTTTTGCTTGTGCGAGTGGTTTTTATTGGAGTCAAAAACGGTTTCATTGCAGAGGTTTTCAAACTTTTTGGTGTTTTTTGTGCTCTTTTAGTTAGTTTGCATTGGTATTCCCGGGCAGCAGCGTTTTTAGCAAGTAAAATGCCCTTACCTGAAGGAAGTTGGGAATTTATCAGCTTTGTTTTCTTATTGTCCACAGTGGTTGTGGCGGTTAAGTTTGTTAGAGAAGGGTTTTTAGTGCTGTTTCAGGTGTCAACGAACAGCCAGGGCTTTGATAAATATGCCGGTGGGATTTTAGCAATTCTACGGGCCGTGTGGTTGTGCAGTTTGATCATTTTTGCCTTGCTTTTGATCAATCAGGAATATGTTGCCAAGCAAACCCGTCATTCCTGGGCACGCAAGACAATGGGGACGGCAGCAGTTGTGACATATCGAGGAGTTTTTCATTATTTTGTCGGCCGTTTGTTTCCCGAGGCGCATTATAACGATGCCGCAGAAGATGTTATAAGGTTGCATGTGAAGGAGGAGAGGCGATAGAGGTAGGTTTATGGGTTTAATCCCGGATGAAATAATCGCCCAGGTCATTGATCGATCCGATATCGTGGACGTGATTGGCCAGCATGTTTTGCTTAAAAAAGCAGGACGTAATTTTAAAGCTCTTTGTCCGTTTCATACTGAGAAGTCACCGTCGTTTGTCGTTAATCCCGATAAACAGATTTTTCACTGCTTTGGTTGCGGCGCAGGTGGTAATGCAGTTGCCTTTATTATGCGCCAGCAGCGATTAACGTTTCCTGAAGCAGTGCGATTCTTAGCCGATAAGGCAGGGGTTGTTATTCCCGACGATGAAAACACCCCAGCGCAGGAAGAAATTAAGCGTTTGCGGGGCAAGGTTATCGAGGCGAATACCATCGCAGCAGAATTTTTTCATCAGGAGTTGATGAATGGCCGTGATGAAGCTGTTAAGGTGGCGCGCGAATATTTAAAAAATCGCGGCATCAGCCGGGAAGTAGCCCAACAATTTCATGGAGGGATTGCCCCTGACAGCTTTGATGTTGTGATCAAGATAGTTTGCTGCAAAGGACTGAGCGACAAATA
>CAZHGK010000172.1:2132-2620 GCA_964532095.1 uncultured Planctomycetales bacterium
CCAGCACGGCAAGTTTGCCACCATACTCGTTGAGCACATGCAGGCCAAAGGCATTGATCAAGCTTTTTTAAGCCAAGCGGGTTTAGCTGTTGCCCGTGAAAAGAAAGATGGATTTTACGACCGGTTTCGTAACCGCGTCATGTTTCCGATTTTTGACATTCAATCCCGTTGTGTTGCTTTTGGCGGACGTGCCTTAAGTGATGAAGACGGGGCGAAGTATATAAATTCTCCAGAGACGCCGGTATACACGAAAGGCCAACACTTATTTGGCTTTCATCTGACGAAACATACCGCGGCCAAGGAGGATCACGTCATCGTGGTGGAAGGGTACATGGACATGATCATGCCTTTCTGTCACGGGGTGGGGCCCATCGCGGCGGCGCTCGGCACGGCATTGACCGAAGCCCAGATACGCCTAATCCGTCGATACACCACCAATGTTGTTATGCTCTTTGATACGGACCCCGCAGGGCAAGCGGCATCATCGG
>CAZHGK010000173.1:0-2609 GCA_964532095.1 uncultured Planctomycetales bacterium
AAGAGGTTTTTTCTGCCTTGATTGAATATATTCCGTATGACCAGCCAGCAAAAGATATGGATGTTGAAGTGGGCAATATTAGTATCGCGGATATTTTGAATAAGAAAGGCATTGAAATGCGCAAGGTCGCAGATCAGTGGTTTGGCGGACATCCTGTGCATGGCTCAAGCAGTGGCAACAACTTCGTGGTTAATCCTCAAAAAAATGTTTGGCATTGTTTTCGTTGCGGCACTGGTGGTGGCGCTTTGTCATTGATTGCTGTTCTGGAAGGTGTGATTGATTGTGCTCAAGCGGTGTCTGGTGCATTGCGTGGGGATAAATTTAATCAGGTTGTGCAGATCGCTCAAGATCAATACGGCTTTGAAGTAAAACGTCATTTCAATAAAGAAATCCCCAGTGGATTTTTTAATGATTCATGGAATGCGGATATTTTTGTGCAACAGCACGGGGCTTTGATTAAGAATTGTGATCAGTTAGGCGGTTGGCATATTTGGAACGGCAAGGTTTGGCAGAAGGATGAAACCCATCAGATCATAAAATTGGCCAATGATACCGTGAAGTCATTTTATACGCTAGCCTCAAAGTTTGATGACGGTTCCAAGGCGCAGAAATTATTCTTCCAGCATATTAAGCTGTCAGGCAATGAAAACAAAATGCGGGCAATGGTCAATCTGGCAAGAAGCCATGGCAATGTTTCTATGTTGTCGGATGACTTTGACGTTAACCCGTATTTATTGAATTGTCAGAATGGTGTTTATGATCTAAGGAGCAATTGTTTTCTCAATCATAGTTCTGATCTGATGTTAAGCAAAATATGCGGCACGTTGTATGACAAAGAAGCACAGTGCCCGCATTGGGATGAGTTTTTAAATACCGTCTTTATGGGCAACAAGGAGCTGATTGATTTTATTCAAAAGGCCGTTGGCTATGCATTGGCAGGAGATGTGTCATTGCAGATGTTTTTTATCCTTCATGGCAATGGGGCAAACGGCAAATCCACCTTTGTGGACACGATTAATAAAATGATGGGTAATTACGCGGCCAGTACACCGACGAGCACGTTGACTGTTAAGCGCGGTGATGAAATTCCTAATGACGTAGCGCGATTAAAAGGATCGCGTTTTGTTATTTCATCGGAGCTGGAGCGATCAAAAGTTTTAGATGAAGCTTTGGTTAAGCGTTTTACCAGCGACGAACCCATCACCGCACGGTTTTTACGTAAGGAATTCTTTGATTTTAAACCTACTGCCAAGATTTTCTTATCTACAAACTATAAACCCACGATCAAAGGAACGGATGACGGCATTTGGCGCAGGATCAAGCTGATTCCCTTTGAGCATAAATTCACAGGGGATAAGAAAATCGAAAAGTATGCCGAGAAGTTCTTATTCCCTGAATTGCCGGGCATTTTGCGCTGGGCGATTGAAGGGTATCAGAAATTACAGACAGAAGGTTTGAAAGAGCCGGACATTGTCCGCTATGCGACCAATGAATATAAATCATCAGAGGACATGATCGCGGAATACTTGGAGGAGTTTTGTGTATTGGCACAGCCATGCAGGGTATTGGTGCTGGATTTGTATAACCACTTTAGAGAGAACACCGAGCATTTTATGCGTAAGAAAGATTTTAACGACTATTTAATCAAGCGCGGCTTTATTAAGGAAAAGGGAACGTTTGGCAATTTCAAAGGACGCTGGACATGGTTTGGGATTGGCTTGCGGGCGGAAGCCAAAGAAATCCAAGAAGTAGACGCTCGGCCATTTTAAGTCAACCCAAAACACAAGCAGTTGCAGGCATTTAACACAATGGTAGACAAAGTAGACAAAATTCTAGGTGTGGGCATTACGGAAAATCTACCCTATAAATTCTATGATCGTCATAACGTCAATAAAAGTCTACTTAGTCAACTTGATCATTAACAATCAACTAATCGGAGGGCAGGACAATGAAACTTAATTTCTTAAAGGTCTTAAATAATCAAAACAACACGCCGGAGGAGATTGCCGAGCAGATCGTGGCGCTGGAACAAAAGCAAATTGAATATGAAAAACAACTGGATGCGTTGCGTCAGCAGGCCAAGGAATTGCGTCAAAAGAAACTCTGCGGTGAAATTGTTTCGGATAGTCAAATCAATGAGGCCGACCGCAAGGTAGAAAATGCCAGTCTTGATTTAGAAGCGGTCAATGAAAGTATAACCAAGCTAATTGACAAATTGCGTAAAACGTATGAATCCATCGTCGCCAATGGCCATATCGTTGGAGGCCAGAAAATGAAAATTATAGAACCTGAGCGTGATCGTCTTATGGAGGAATTAGCACACGCAAAAGCCAAGTTATTGGTTATTGCGGAGCAGATATGGGGATTAGGTGTTATCCGGAAGTTAAAAGACAGCGTTGTTTTTGACGATAACGATAAAACCGATCCTATTATGAAAGAAGATGTCGAGCGATTAAGGATGGCCGTTAAACAGCCGACCTATTATGACAAGTATCAGCAGGCGCAAAGTTATTCCAGCTGGACAAATAACTTGAGGGTTGAAGATGAGATTGTTCGGGTGCTTGAGCAACAACGGATTAAAGTAAGCGCGCCAGTTAAAGAGCTGGTTT
>CAZHGK010000174.1:0-2383 GCA_964532095.1 uncultured Planctomycetales bacterium
AAAAATTATAGGAAGGCAAGTTCGATATCTCATTCTTTTCAACATGCGGAGTAAGTACCGGTAATATTATCGCTTCATCACTCGGATTACTTGTTCTGAATGAAATGACGGTTCCGACATTGGCAAGTATGACTTTCAATAAATCCTTATCTTCAATCTGAGATACGGTCTGGTGAGCAAGAATTGTATTTAACCGATATTTTCTGGCCTCAGATAATATCTGTGCAAAGGTCATGGTAGCAAAGTTTTGAAACTCATCAATATATACAAAAAAGTCCATTCTCTTGTCTTGTGGGATATGCACTCTGTTAAGTGCTGCAAGTTGCAGTTTTGCAACGATCAAACTCCCTAAAAATGATGACGTATCTTCTCCTATTTTTCCTTTGGAAAGATCACAAATGAGAATTTTTTTTGTATTCATGATATTTTCAAAGTCCAGCTTACTTTCTTTTTGGTTCAGGATATTGCGAGTCATGGATGTCGTGAGAAAGCGGCCTAACTTGTTGGTGATCGGAGAAATAAGCTCAGCTTTCTGATAACTTCCGAGCTTCTCAAACTCCTGTTTCCAGAAATCTTTTAAGATTTGATCTGTAAGAGTTTCTACTACCTGTTTTCTATATCCAGCATTTGTCAAAAGCTTATAGACAGTGAATAATGTCGGTTTTTCGACTTCAAGAGCCGTTAGTACGGTATTTCGAAGCACATGCTCCATTCGGGGCCCTGAGTATCGTGCAGGATACAATTTATGAAAGACAGAGATCAGGCTAGACACAATTAAATCTTTTTCTCGGTTTAATTCTGTCTCCGATATATTCTGTGCAAGCTCCATTACATTCAGCCCAATTGGATGTTCAGTGTCGTATGGATTGAAATATACTACATCCTTTATTCTCTCCTCTGGTATTACTCCAATCAGACGCTCTGCCAGATCTCCATGCGGATCAAGAACTGCAATTCCTTTGCCATTCTTGATATCTTCATAAATCATCTGTAGCAACAATGTCGTCTTACCGGTACCGGTCGCACCTATTACATACATATGCCGCCTTCTCTCCTCAAGTGTCAATCCTATCGGAGTTGTTGTCTCTCCATATACATTATCTGCAAATACAATGTCTAAATCGGTATCTAATTTTTTAAAACTTAAAGGAGACGGCAATTTGGGACTCTTATTTTGAAGCAAATCTTCTGTTTTTGTTGTGGTGGTATAGGGAAAATGATAGAGAGATGAAAGCTCTGAAGAAGAAAGAATCAGATTATGAGATGCCGACAATAGTCTGTTTTTAACAAAGTAATATCTAATTTCATCGAGTAATCGAGTTTTTATATACGTAAAAAGAGTACCATTGATTTTAATCGTTTGAGATGGACTAGTATAGGCTTCAAAAGAAGATATTAATCCTTTTATCCGTTTGTTTCTGTGTTCATTACTTTCGGATTGAACTAATAGTCTAACAGTAGCTTCAAAGAGCGGCTGGTTAATCTTGCTTTCTACTGCTTTATACTGAAGCTGTTTAGCGCTGCTTAATTCACTGATTCTCTTCTTTTTAGAGCGGTAGAAAATTTTTAGCAAAAACCACACAAACCCAGTATTAATTTTGTTATTGATATCTTCATTATTTAAGATCATATGTTTCATAGTCTCGATTTGATCTGTTATATGTGAATGAGTAGTAGCTAAAATCGGAGCACTCACAATCTGCATTGAAATAAGCTCATTTGCATCTAATTTCGTCATCTGTGCAGCAAGATAGGCAATCGGATCAAATTCCTTCAATAATGATTGCTCTTGAAGCGGAAAAACATAGGGCCGGGTAAGCTTTAATTCTCTTATGATAAGGTTCTTACCGGTTAAAGGCAGATAATCGGTATGTTCCTTGATCTCTATAGACGGCACGTATGCAAGTAACGCTTTTTTAACTACTGTAAGATCTTCAGTTGGGATACGAAGCATATATCTGATTCCTTCCTCTTTTGTCGAAAGAAGCTCAAAACTAATTGTCCGTTTTATTCCCAGTAGTCTATCAGCAAGTGAAAGTGGCTTTTGTAAAGCGTGAAGTATGGTAAAAAGCTGTTCCGTCGAAAAAGCAGTTTTAAGGCTCTTGTAAGATGGCTTTACTTCTAAAAATGTATATTTCTGTTTAATTGAAATCCAGAGTGCTAAAGATTTAACAACAATTACATATAAGGCATACATTCCTATTGAAGATATAACTACTTTAATAGCTCCGATAGAAACAATAATAGTAAACAAATAAATTATATAGTCCGGCAAAATATCTTTTAATTTTGTTGTTTCCAGCATAAGAATAGGATAAAGAGTATTTGTGATCTGGAGTATAGCAAAGCCTATAGGAAAATGGAAGAGGGGACTGAAAAAATA
>CAZHGK010000175.1:0-2365 GCA_964532095.1 uncultured Planctomycetales bacterium
GACATGGGAGGGGTGGTGGCCCATCGGGTGCACGGAGGCGTTCGGTTTCAGTTTTAATTGATTAATCCCTTGTCATCAAGGTGTTAAGAGAATATCCATGATGGGTAATTATTTTTTTAATAATCATAAAATGGCGTTAATATTTATTGGAATTTTGTTATTTGGAATTACTACGTTGTTCTCTGTCAAATCGCTAGAAAAGCGGTCGGATGCATTAACAATCAAAGAATTAATTAATAAAGCTGAAATTGGGGATTTGCAATCACAATACGTGCTGACAGAGATGTACATCAAAGGAAATGGGGTTAAAAAGGACCCGAAAAAAGCGATAAAGTGGATTAAGAAAATGGCAGAAAGAAATGTGCCCGAAGCACAATATAATCTCGGTGTATCATTTGAAAATGGTGTAGTAGGTCCAAAAGATTACCTCGAAGCTGCTAAGTGGTATCGCAAAGCGGCTGACCAGGGGATGGATAAAGCTCAACACCAATTAGGGATTATGTATGCCAATGGAATAGGGTTATCAAAGGATTATGTCGAAGCTGCCAAGTGGTATCGCAAAGCGGCTGACCAAGGAAACCCAGGTGCTCAGAATAATCTTGGTGGGTTTTACATTAATGGTTGGGGGGTTTTAAAGGATTATGTCGAAGCCGTTAAATGGTATCACAAGGCAGCTGAGCAGAATTACATGGAGGCACAATTTAATCTAGGTATAGTTTATGAAAATGGTGTGGCGGTTTCAAAAAATTTTGTCGAAGCCGCAAGGTGGTATCGCAAGGCGGCTGATCAAGGTAATCCGGTTGCTCAATTTCACCTTGCAATTATGTACACAAAAGGGGTTGGGGTCCCTCAAAATTTGATTGAGGCCCATGACTGGTTTAATCGTGCAATTGAGAAAGTTAATGATTCGGTATTACGGGATTCATATGTTTCCTATTTAAACGGATTAGAAAGGATGATGACAAATGACCAAATTTCCGAAATCAGAAAACAAAAACGAGCAAAGTTTAGAAATAAAATACGCAGGTGGTTTAAATAATTATTTTTTAACTTATCTCGTTCCATGAGGATGAATAATTTGATTCATTAGTTCAAATTTTATCAATGAATATTTTTGGGGATAGGAAAACATTGATGAAGGCCCAAACAGAATTCACAAGAAAAAATACAACCACTTTGGTGGTTGTACTACTTATTATGGGGATTTTTGTAATTCATGAAGTCAAAAAGACAATAAATATTTCAACTATCCCAGAAGTTCACTCTTCCAAAAATTGGGACCAACCATCAACACATGTTGGGGCTGCTTTAAAATCATTCGACAAGCGGTTGTTTTCATATATTGGGTATAGATTCAAAAACCAAATTATTTTTTATTCAAACAGGTCAATGTACTTATGGTGGATCGCAAAATATATCATTATCGGCACCTTTATTTTTCTCCTGAAACTACGGTATTTTACACAGAAGAGAGAATCCCATTACATTTCATATCGGATCCTTCTTTCTTTTGCCCTATTTGGTTCTATTTTCCATTTTGCTTTAGCTCCAATTACCTCCAATCTTTATCTAATCTCGCTTTGTGCGGTGTTTTATTTGGTTGGGTTATTCGTATTTGTTGTCTCTCTTGTTAATTCAAAAAACCCAAACTTGAAGGACGGGAAACGTATATTTCATTATGGCCCGCTATTCCGTGAACCCTATTTAAATGGAACCAGAACCATTTATGTGGCCAATTACGAGAGAAATGTGCTTCCGGACGCATCTAGGTGGTCGGCTAAGACAGGAAAATGGCCTGTACAGATTCAGGATAAGAAATTATCTTCCGGAATCACTGTTCTTGGAGAGAAAGGAAGTGGAAAATCTCGTCTGATGTTTGCAATGCACGATGAAATCCGGTCAATGTACCCAGATGTTCCGATCTTGATCCACGACCCAAAAGGGGAGTGGTATAGAACATATTACGAAAAGGACACTGACCTTATATTTGGGCCAAACATTGATGGATCTTCAACTTGGGACATTTGGAACGACCTAAAAAACCATCCTGAGATGATCCACGGAATCATTAATACGGCGGTGTATGCCCATCCATCCAATGGTGACACTTTCTGGCTTGACCAAGCTGTTAATCTTCTTGAAAATGCGTTTAGCTCGTCCTCAATTGACGAAGCTCAGAGGTATTTAATCGCTAAGAAAGAGGCAAACATCGATGACAAAATGTTCCTCTCAATTTATGGCACTGCAAAACTTGCTCTCAACGATATTGCAAAAATTGCGCTCGCAAAACCCTTTAAGAGCACCAATGGGTCACCAACTGCAATTGATGATTATCTAAAGTGGAAAGGGAGGATTCTTTTATTTA
>CAZHGK010000176.1:0-2362 GCA_964532095.1 uncultured Planctomycetales bacterium
AACGAGCCACGTGCATGTGTTGTGGGGGATGGGGGGTGTGAGGCCTGAAAGAATCTTGACCAGCCTTATCAAAAAAGCACAAAAATAAATAGAATGTCAGAACAATTACGTAATAAAATCAAAGCATTACCTATCACCAGCGGCGTCTATATTTACAAAAATATCGACGGAGAAATCATTTATGTGGGCAAGGCCGTTAATCTTCGCCAGCGAACCCAGTCGTACTTTCGTAAGAACACCCAGAACTTTAAAACCGATTTATTAGTTAAGAATATCGCCGACGTTGACATCATCCAAACAGCCAGCGAAGCCGAAGCCCTGATCCTAGAAGCCAGCCTGATTAAAAAGCACCAGCCTGTTTATAATATTGAACTAAAAGACGATAAATCGTACCCGTATATTCAAATCACCAAGGAAGAATTCCCGCTGGTGCAGCTGGTGCGTTTAAATACCAGAAAAGAAAAAGTCCCTGCAGATTTTTTTGGGCCATATGTTAACCCATCGCTGATCAGGGAAGCATTAAGCATTATCCGTAAGATTTTCCCGTTTCGCACCTGTGTCCCCTTCGCAGATAAAATTTGTTTGGATTATCACATTGGCCTATGCCCAGCCCCGTGCGAGAAGAAAATCACCGCCGAGGAATACAAGCGTAATATCCGCAGCGTGCGTTTGATTTTAGAAGGAAAGAAGGATGATCTGTACCGCTGGCTGCGCGAGGAAATGGAACGCTGTGCCAAAGAAAAATATTTTGAGCAAGCGGCCAAGATCCGCGATCAAATCCGGGCGATTGGGGCGTTGTATTCGGGCACAAAGGATATTAACTATTATAAGGAAGCGGAACAGATCCAGCGGGCGTTGGGTTTACCCAAAGCGCCAGAACGCATTGAGTGTTTTGATATTTCCAATATCATGGGCAATCAATCGGTTGGTTCCATGGTGTCGTTTTTAAATGGCAAGCCGGATAAAAGCAATTACCGTCGCTTTAAGATCAAGACCGTCACAGGCATTGATGATTTCCAGATGATGGCTGAGGTGGTTTTCCGTCGGTATAGCCGTTTGCAACGGGAAGCTAGGATGTATCCGGATTTAATTTTAATTGATGGCGGCAAAGGCCAGTTAGGTGCTGCAGTTGAAGCCTTGCAGAAATTAAGTGTGGTGATCCCCATTGCGTCCTTGGCAAAACGGGAAGAAGAGGTGTTTGTGCCAGGCAAGCGTAATTCCATAGTGTTGGCTAAAGAGAGTTTGGGTTTGCAGTTGTTGCAGCGGGTGCGTGATGAAGCGCACCGGTTTGCAGTTAGTTATCACAGGACCTTGCGCAGCAAGAATTCCCTTCAATAAATTAATATTTAATTCATCTTCCCTTCATTTTGAGTTTGCTAAAGTGCAGCTGTGAACATTGGCCAATTAAGGTCAATGCCAAGAATTAGGGGGAAGTTATGGGTACAAAAACTGAAGATATTGTGTATCAATGTGAGGTATGTGGTGCTACATTTAATAAGTCGACGTATTGCTGTGGCCGGTTAGCGCATAAAAATGTTCCTGGCCGTAATAAGGCAGGCATTGTGGCAGCGTTCGTCGCTGTGCTGATGATGTTGCCAGTTGTAAGCCAGGCAGCTGTTGATAAAACGATAGAGGCCACGGTTAAAGGCACAATGACAAGTTCGTTAAGTGTGACGGACCAGGTGGGCGATCCTATGGAATTTAAGGTGGATAATCAGACCAAATATTTAGGGTTTGATAAATTATCCGACCTACAATCAGGAGACCGCGTGGGTGTGCAGTACCGGGAAAATTATACGGAGAAAACAGCCACGGTTGTTTCAAAAACAGCAAGTGCAGTTCCAGCTAATCCAACATCACAAGGGGGAAAATAAAATGAATAAAATTGGATTATTAATCTTAGGTGGAATGTTTATGGTTGCCGCAGTTGGTTGTGGGACTATTAAAGGTCTTGGCCAGGACGTCAGTGCTGTAGGCGGTTGGTTTGTGAAAAGTTCAGACAAGGTGAAGGAAGGGTCAATTTCTAAATAAATTATCCTTCCAGATTTAAAAGAAAAGCGTAACCTAGTGAAAACTTTTAGGTTGCGCTTTTTTTATTTTATGGGATACTAATGCTTCAGTTGAGTTGTTGTAGTGACAGTTGTCATTCCCGAATGCTTCTGTCGGGAATCCAAAATATCGCGGGGTGGAGCAGCCCGGTAGCTCACCACGCTCAGCAAGTAGTAATGGGCGACCAGTTGGGAAACCAATTGGTAGATCACCTGTCAAATTCGGTGGAACCCGTCAAACGGTAATACCGAGCCAAGCTAGGACGAAAGTTCTGGAAGGTGTAGAGACTAGATGGCAGGCACCCGTCAAAGGG
>CAZHGK010000177.1:0-302 GCA_964532095.1 uncultured Planctomycetales bacterium
CATCGATACCTCAAAAGCCGAAGCCCTTCCTGGTGTTAAAGCAGTCGTCACAGCCAGTGATACCTATAAAATCAAATTTGGTTCCAATGAATATTTCTTTCCACACACCGTCGATCAAATGGCTTTAGAAGCGGATAAAGTCCGTTATATCGGTGATGAAATTGGGGCAGTGGCAGCGATCGATGAAGAAACAGCTCAAAAAGCCTTAGACTTAATCGATATTAAATACGAAGTATTGCCCGGCGTCTTTGAAGTTCAATAAGCGATGAATCCAGGCGCTCCTCAAATTCACGAAGCCTTAA
>CAZHGK010000177.1:312-2334 GCA_964532095.1 uncultured Planctomycetales bacterium
TCATGTGCGTGAAGATGTGTTTATTTGTCCGGTTGCGCATCCATCACCGATGGAACCTCATGTGTGTGTGGCTCAATGGGAAACATTCTCCGATAAAATCACAATGTGGTCTTCATCACAAGCTCCATTTAAATTACGTGAAGCCTTAGCCAAAACATTAAAGATGGATTTAAACAATGTCCGTGTTATTAAAATGGCGACGGGTGGTGGTTTTGGTGGCAAGCTTGAAATGTTGCCCATGGATTTTGCTGCATGTCTGTTGTCTAAGAAAGCGGGCGGTCTTCCAGTTAAGATTTGTTTAACCCGTGAAGAAGAATTTTCAACGACTCGTCGTAAACATGGCATGATTTACAAGGTTAAAACCGGTGTTAAAAAAGATGGGACGATTCTTGCCATGACAGGCGAAGTTCTAGCTGACGGTGGCGCCTATTGTAGTTATGGGCCAACAGTATTAGCAGCGGCGATGATGCGTATTTTTATGGTCTATAAATTACAACACTTTAAGATGAGCGGGTATCGCATTTACACCAATAATCCTATTAGCGGGGCGACGAGAGGTTTTGCTGGCGTGCAATCAGGGTTCGCCATCGAATCCCATATGGATATGATCGCTGAGCAACTGGGTATGGATCCAATTGAATTTCGTTTAAAGAATATTACAACCGCCAATATGACAACTGTTAATCAGATGGTGTTGACGACCAATGGTCTTAAGGAATGTATTGAGAAAGCTCGGGAAGCGTCTGGTTGGGATTCTAAGCGTGGTAAACAAAAAGATATTTGTCGAGGCATTGGGATTGGTATTGCTGCAGATGTTATGGGTTCTAAGATGTATAAATCCCACGAATCGGCAGGAGCTATTGTGAAGGTTGAAGAAGATGGTTCTGTGTATTTGTTTACTGGTGCTGCGGATACAGGGCAAGGATCAAATACAGCTTTATCCCAAATTGCAGCCCATGCCTTGGGGGTAAGTTTTTCTCGTATTAAGTGTAAGGCAGGGGATACGGAAATTACTCCATTTGATACAGGGTCTTTTGCTAGCCGCGTTACCTTTATTTCTGGGAATGCAGCTCTCTTAGGTGCTGTTGATGCTAAGAATCAGATTTTAGAGATCGTCTGCAAAGAACATAATTTAAAGATCGAAGACATGGATATCAAGGCTGAGCATGTCATCTTTAAGAAAGATGGCAAGAAGCTCATGAATTTTGATAAGGCTTTAGAACTGTGTTATTCATTCCATTATGGAAAACAAATCATTGGTCGAGGAAGTTATAATCCTAAAACTACACCCATTGATTTTCGAAATGGTGCAGGAAATGTTTCTGGAAGTTATGGATTCGAAGCACAGATTGCGGAAGTTGAAGTGAATAAGGAAACAGGAGAAGTAAAAGTTTTGGAACTATGGGATGCACATGATATTGGTAAGGCGATTAATCCTCAGTCAGTGGAAGCGCAAATTGAAGGATCGCTTGCGATGGGGCTAGGATACACTTTTTATGAAGATCTAAAATTTAAAAATGGTCGCGTATTGAATGCCAATTTTGCAGGCTACAGGGTGCCTCGTTCGATAGGATTGCCTAAAATGACAACCATTATGGTTGAGACAAATGATCCTGAAGGTCCTTTTGGGGCCAAGGGAATGGGAGAGGCTTCCTTATTGCCAACTTCAGCGGCGATTGCTAACGCTGTTGAAGATGCTATTGGGGTGCGCATTAAAGAATTGCCAATTACACCGGATAAGATTATCAAGGCTTTAAAAGAGAAAGAAAAAAACTTGTCAGTTTAAACATCGAGGATATAATCAAAACTATGAAAAAATTATTTTTACTCCCACTATTCGCTATCGCACTCACAGGTTGTACGATTTATCAAATTGATTCTAAGGACACGACGGATAGTTTCTATGCGCCTAAGACAGAAATTGAACAGGTGCAGTATTTAGAAAAAGTTGACCGTGCCTATGACCAAATTGGTGAGGTTACAGTGACAACTGAACGTCGTCAATCCATGGCAGATGCTATT
>CAZHGK010000178.1:0-2218 GCA_964532095.1 uncultured Planctomycetales bacterium
CACGTGGTGACTTGAGAGGTGTTTTTCCTCCAGCAAAAACATCAACATTCAATTTCTGCTTCTCAAATTCAAAGAAGATCTTTCCAGCATCAAAAGTTTGAGCCACATTGGACCAATCGAATGCACCAATTAAACGTTGCGCTCCATAGGATAACTCCTGGCGCCCTAAACGAACACCTACTTTAGAGAGGTCAATAGCATCCCAAGCAAGTTTATCTGTTTTGGTTTCAGCCCATAATTGTCTAGTCTCTGCCCAATTTTCAAATACAGCCTTAGATCCTGTAGTGCTATCATCTGAAATACGAGCATCTTGGAATTGATAAAACAATTTTAGATCATCGTAAGGCTTAAGCGTTAATCCAAAACGACTTCTCCACAAATTAAATCCATCTTTATCATATGCAGCATCATTAAAATCAAAATTCTGCTTCCATTCATACCGATGTCGTAACTGCACATCCACATTGACCCACTTAGGAATATATTTATTGATGTATTCCCCTGCTTGAACCTGTCCAATTGATACTAGCAACAACGTTAATACCATTAAAACGATATTCATAGTTCACTTGTCCTTCATAAGATCAAATAAACTTTTAATCTTAAAATCTATAATCATTCTTTGTCTTAAATCCTGCCAAGTCTCGTGCATAGGACATGGGTTTTGATGATTACATTGCGGCATACCCATAACACATTTTAAATAGGAATCTTTACCATCCAATGCTTCGATCACATCTAATAATGGGATCTTCTTAGGATGAATTGAAAATTGATACCCACCCCCAGGACCAGGCACCGCTTTTAAAACTCCTTGGCTAACCAATAACTGCAGCCCTTTTCTCGCTGATGACTCTGGAACCCTCGCCTTGCGACAAATGTCCTTTGCTAGAAAAACCTGCTCACATGTTTTCTTAGAAACCTGACTAATTATTCTTAATACATGTTCACAGCTTTTAGAATAAATTTTTATCATTTTCAATTTCTTTCTAATTATGGAATATTTTATCCATAATTAATAACAAGATCAATTAAAAAGAATATTATGTTTAATTAATTTTATGAATTTATTGATTCATCGTAATTCTAAAATGACTTCAAAACAGATATTTCAATCATCATTTGATAATTGGACGTTGATAAAGCGTCCATCAAATCAAAGACCTAGGTATCAAGTTAAATATGAAGTTCGATATTTCTTACAGGTGGGCTAAATCCGGACATTTTATAACTTAGTATTTCTCGATCTTATGATAAGAATGATTCCTGGCAGTAAGATTAATAATAAACCCAAGATAACGCCTATGATTATCCTAGGTGTGAAAAGCTCACTCCATTGATTAACATTTCCCAATGTTCCACCAAAATATCCCATCACAATAGCACCTGGTATCATACCTATAAAAGTAGCCCAAAAATAATCGCTGTACTTAATCCTAGATAAACCACATAAATAGTTAAGAAATTCAAAGGGAACAATGGGAACAACCCGCAGAAGCATAACAGTTATAAATCCATTTTTCTCAAGCTTATCACCTACATCCCTCCAGCGTCCTTTTAACATACGATCTAAAAATTTCTTTTCAATCGATCGACCTATCCAAAATGTAATACTCGCCGCGATTAAAGCTGAAATCATAATAAGAACAGCGCCTCCATATGGCCCAAATATCAACCCAGCCGATAATGTGATTGGCGCGTTAGGCGGGAAAATGAGAATCGCATTAATAACATAAACAACAATATAAACAAAAGCTGCCCATGAACCAAAAGACAAGACTTGATCTCGTATATAACCTGGAGTAAAGACTTTAAAGTTAATAAAACTATGATGGAATAACCACCAGGCAAAAATTAAAAGCACCCCCGCCAGCATAGCTACAGCAATCAACACCTGAAGCCTGTTATTATTCATCTCTCACCCAATTTACCCTTCGTATCCTCTAACCTTAACGATGATCCTGTCGTTAAATTCTACATGCTTTTTAATGGCCTTATTTTTTAAACTTAAATCGAAGCCATTTTTCTAATTCAACTATCAAAAATGAAGCTATTGCGACAACAACGATCTGCAGCCAAGCGGTCAGGCTTATTGGCGCAGAATGAAACAAGCGGTTCATCAAAGGCGAATACGTATAAAATAATTGGACTATAATCATGATGAGACTTCCACCTATAACCCATGGATTAGATACTGGATTAAGCCAAAAAATGGATT
>CAZHGK010000179.1:0-2215 GCA_964532095.1 uncultured Planctomycetales bacterium
ACAATAACGGATTTTCAGGATGGACTTTCAAGCCTTTAAGCAAGGCTGGATTAATCGCAGAACTTAACCCCACCATCGTCCCGGGATTGGGCATGGGGGCTAAGGTTGCATGGGCAATGCCTGGCTGAATAATAAGGGAAGAAAAAAACGCGCAATTGACAACCGTGGCAATGGCTCTTTTAAATAAAAAATTTTTAGGGGGCATTTCGAAAGTATAACATATATTTTAAAGATGGCAAGCCGTCGGGGAGAAAATTTTTTAATACGAATATAAGTTGTTTAAAATCAATAACTTACAGAAAATTGTTTTATAAATTTTCTAAAATCATGTTCACATCTACATAATCTTTGACCAAACGGTGGGCTTCGCGGATTTTATCGCGGTCGGTTTTCTGAATTTTAGGAGTCATGTTTTCAATAGCTGCGGCAATTGTATATGTATCAGCTTCAGAATACAAAACAGGAATGCGGCTATCTTTAAGAAGTCCCGCAATTTTAGCATCCGGAATTAGACCTCCGGTTAAAATCAATCCTGCAGCTTTCACACTTCGGCCTTGCTGCAACAAATACGAAGACACAGCCACTAAAATATTATCTACCCGGTCACCTGATGTAATAACCAGGGCCCCATCGTGCAAATGGCCAATCATATTGTACGGTTCCATAGCTGCAACAATGGCATTGTCCACGCGACTATGCAAATTTTCCTGGCCAGAGAATACCTTCAAATCCAAACGCTCGCGGATCTGTTCTACCGTCGGAGCACTTAACATGGCTTTTTCCGGAATAACTCCCAAAAGTCGGATGCCTTTACGTTCTAAGCCTTTGCCAACAATGCTTTTAATTTTATCTAGTTTATCTGGAAGCACCTTGTTGATAATGACCCCCAATACCGGGACATTACGCAAATCAAACAAGGCCTTATTGAGCATAATCTCGTCGATGGCACGGCCGATCCCGCCCTGAGACACGATAATCACCTTGGACCCTAAAATCGAGGCCACATCCGCATTGGAACAATCAATCACCGCACCAACGCCGGCATGCCCTGTTCCATCGACGATAGTGGCATCCTTTCCCTTGATTAATGTCTGTAACGATTTGAGAATCTTGGCCTGGATTTCTTCTTTTTGGGGATTGAGCATGTATTTTTCCGTATACCCGCGCCCGACGGTAATTGGGCTCATGTCCTTGATGTTTTTCTTGCAGTGGTACACTTCCCCCATTAAATAAGTATCCTTATCAATGGATTTTTCTTCATACGTCACCGTCTCTTGCCCGACGGGCTTCATGAAGGTGGTTTTAAGCTTACGTTCCTGGAAATTTTTAAACAGCCCCAAGGACAGGGTGGTCTTCCCCGCGTTTTGATGGATAGCGGAAATGAAAATATTTTTGATGGATTTTGCTTTTGCAGCCATAAAACCGTGCGTGGGTTATTTAACCCGGCTAGCTAAGGCCTGGGGAATTTCATCAGGAAAATCAATGACGATGACGCCGGCATTTTTAAGCATTTGCATTTTCGCTTCTGCCGTGGAATCTCCCGAGGAGATGATGGCCCCGGCATGGCCCATGCGTTTTCCCGACGGGGCTGTGCGTCCGGCAATAAAAGCAACCACAGGTTTGGTGACATGGTTTTTAATAAAATCTGCTGCGGTCTGTTCATCCCCGCCGCCGATTTCACCCACCATGACAATGGCCTTGGTGCCTGGATCTTCCTGGAACATTTTTAAAACATCAATGAAACGGGTACCGATAATCGGGTCTCCACCCAAACCAATACAGGTGGATTGGCCCATATCATTGGCTGTTAAATTAAATACCACTTCGTAGGTCAAGGTCCCGGAACGGGAAACCACGCCGATATCCCCTTGTTTGTGGATATGGCCGGGCATAATCCCGATTTTGCATTTGCCTGGAGCAATCAATCCCGGACAGTTGGGCCCAATTAAACGGCACTTGCTTTTATTTAAAGCTTTTTTAACTTCCACCATGTCCAAAACAGGAACACCTTCGGTGATGCAAATAATTAAAGGAATCCCGGCGGCAATATCTTCCAGCATGGCATCTTTAGCGAATTTTGCTGGCACATAAATAACCGCAGCATTAGCGCCCGTTGCTGTAACTGCGTCTTTAACGGAATTAAAAACCGGTACGCCATGCACATCTTGGCCAGCCTTCCCAGGAGTACCCCCAGCGCCAACCTTGGTGCCGTATT
>CAZHGK010000180.1:0-2165 GCA_964532095.1 uncultured Planctomycetales bacterium
GATAGGTAGAGGATCTCGTATCGGTGTGTATCTTCCTAATAGCCCTGCTTGTGTTTATGCCATGCTTGCAGGTCTGTGTCGAGGATCTATTATTGTCCCCTTGGATGTGATGCTTAAAACTGAGGAATTAGTGTCCTGTTTATCTCATGCTGAAGCTGACATTTTTATTACCGTCGTAAAACCAGACATTGATTTATCCGTCATTAAACAAGCGATTCCTTCTTTACGTCATGTTGTGGTGCTAGGGGCTCAACCCAATAAAGAATGGCAACTATCTTTTGAGTCCGTATTTAAAAAAGAAATATTCACACAACCCACACATACGCCCGAAGATACGGCGATGATTATGTACACGTCGGGGACAACAGGGGCTCCTAAAGGCATTGCCTTAACATATCGCCATCTCGACGGATCGCCGCAGGCTATGAAGCATTTTGTGGATTTAACGGACCGTGATGTAAAGCTTTGTTCCATTCCGTTAAGCCATATCGGTGGATTTATTTATATCCAAAATTGCATTCTTTTTGGCATCACCTTGGTTTTAATGGACCGCTTTATTCCGATGGAATTCTTGCGTTTGGTGCAAACATATCAGGTGACCTGTTTTCACATTGTTCCGCCGATGTATACGGCTCTTTTAACACTTAAGCATATTGATCAATACGATTTATCAAGCTTACGTTGGGTGGTTGTATTTGGGGCGCCAAGCTCGCCTGATATTTTAGAACGTTTTCATAAATACTGTCCGAATGCCAAGCTACTTAACGGTTGGGGAATGACAGAAACATGCCCGCCAAATACCGTGACCCCATTGGATAATCCGAAAATTGAAAGTGTGGGTAAGCCTGCGCCCAATTGCCATATTGCCATTGTTGATGATGCTGACCTGCCATTACCCGTCGGAGAAGTTGGGGAGATTGTTATTCGCGGATGGGTGGTGATGAAGGAATATTATAAAGATCCCGAAGGCACGGCCATTGCTAAACGTAATGACTGGTTTCATACTGGGGATTTAGGACGATTTGATGTCGAAGGTTTGCTGTATATCGTCGGACGCAAAAAAGAAATGATTAAGGTGGCAGGCCAAATTGTGTTTGCACCTGAAGTAGAAGCAGCCTTATGTAAGCATGAGGCAGTGATGGAAGCTGCAGTGATTGGTGTTGCCGATGCCATGCGCGGTGAGGCTGTTAAGGCTTTTGTCGTCTTAAAAGAAGGTGTTCAATTAAACCCATTAGATATTAAATATTTTGCCAAAGAACATCTGGCGAATTTTAAAGTTCCGCACACGATCGAAATTCGTGAGAGCTTACCAAAAAATCGTACAGGAAAAATTGATAAAGAGTCCTTAAAATTAGAAAGGGTATCATTATGACAACCGCCGCTACTCCTCGCATGACCCGTGATGTTCATTTAACTGGTAAAGATTTAATGGGCATGGTGCAATTACGCCCCAAAGACATTGGCAAATATGCCATCGTTCCAGGACCTAAGGAACGTTTAGATAGCTTGGTTAAGAAAATGCAAAATCCTGTTAAGAATTTTGCATTCATGGAATACACCATGTACACCGGCACCGTCGATGGTATTACCATCACTGCGATTAACGGTGGGCGGTTTTCTGCAGATACAGGGATCACCACAGAAATCTTATGTAGCGCTGAAGCTAAATGTTTAATCCGCATTGGAAGTTGTGGTGCCATGAGCCCAGATATAAAAATTGGGGATTTAGTTGTAGCCACTGGTGCTGTTGCCGGCGATGGTGTCACCCCATATTATGTGGATAAGAATTTCGTCATCGAGCCAAACAAAGCTATGACCAATGATTTAATTGAAATTGCTAAAGCCACTGGTTTAAATGTGCACACCGGTAAGGTGTGGAGTACCGACGCTATTTTGCGTGAAACAAAGGAACATGTGAACAAAGCCATTGATCAAGGCGCTGTGGCGGTCGACATGGTGAGTTCCACATTTTTAACCTTGGCCCAAGTTTATAAAATTCCAGCGGTATCCATCTTGGCGGTTAGTGACAATATTATTACCGGTCAAATGGGTTTTATTAATCCTGATTACTACATGGCTGAAGGTTCTTTAATTAACATTGCCTTAAACCTAGTTAAAAAGTTAGAAGGTAAGTGATTTTAACGTAATGTTAAAATCATCCTGAG
>CAZHGK010000181.1:0-2031 GCA_964532095.1 uncultured Planctomycetales bacterium
TCGTGCTTTAACTTTATGGCTATACATTTATTCCCCCCAGAATCCACAAAAAACTCGAGACTTTCTTCAGAATTTTGCGCTCCATGAGAATACGATTCTATGACTTCTTGCTCATAAAAATCTTCTGCTTGTTTGTCCTCTTTAATCTTATCAATATAAACTTGGGCAAAAGACAAAAGCAAAAATACGATTAAGCATGCCCATACAACTCTTTTATCCCATTTTAAAGAATAAATTGTTGCAATGTAACCAATAGATCCAAGTATAATTAATCCAAAGAGGATTATTATTGTTAAAGTCTTCATCATTTACAGCCCCCTAACTTCTATTTACAATCGTCTTACTCTTTATTGAGTCCCCGAGCCTACTAGAAAATTGCTCGACATAACTATAGGCTTTCTAAAGGTTTCCTATAACTTTTGAATATCATCTTCTTCCATCTTTTCTCGCAGATCAATATTCGACTATACATGACAGGACATATCAACTTCCGGCGCCCTAATTTGTCCTTTAAACTCCGGATACGCTCTCGACACACAATCCAATATCTTATTTGTTAAGTTACATGCATCATCAAATATGCTTGGCATGAGAGGAGCATCAAAGGTAGGAATACGATGAAAACGGTGTAATGGGTTCATACATCTTTGATAAACTGATTCTCTTATTGCCCCCCAAGTGCCGTGAGTAAAACCAGATGCATAATCATGGTAACTATCATATAAGGCTTTGAGACCAACTTCTTCGCTCATTTTTCTTAGATCCACTCCATCCCAATGACCTAAATTAATTGGAGTAAACTCTATCCATCTATCTTCATTGACGTTATATTCTAATTCCTTGCGGTTGATACAAGATACGTGCGCCAATGATTCTTCTAATTTGAGATATATCAACTTAATTTGTCCAACGCCATGCGCACGATAAGTATCCCATATCCCAGGTTCGGTCTTCTCCTTCTTTAGAATGTATTCAAAAATAATGTACACCTCTAAAAGGAGTCTTAGCGAAATTCTGCCCGTTATAGACATAGACGTTCTATAAAATATGGTCTCCATAAAAATTGCCATGCCATATAAGGCCAAACCATACGCCCCTTCATGGCGGCTATCTATACTCGATGTGGTGGAGGTATTAAGAAGATGTGTTATTAGCGTATCCCGAACACTCTTAGCATGTGTAAGATAATGGGTTCTAGCAATTTGGGCTTCTTCTATCAAACCCTCTCTTCTTTTCTTTAACTTTTCATTTACTGCTTCCTCGGGATGACATGATGTTTTCTCATAACACTCTTTCCAAAAACTTAGAACCCAATCCGTCGGCTTTTTAGCGGTATAAGTTAATTCTGCAGCGCGTATAGAAGGACGAACCCTCCGTTGATCCCCACGATTAGGATATTCAATCAACTCCAAAACGTGCTCTTCCTTGCCTACCGGAAAATGTAGTTTTCCTCCATAAATAATCGCAAGTAACCTAATCCATCTACAATCTGTAGCCGCCTGAGATTGATGCCAGAACGTTACAGAAACTCCGTCAGCAAGCTTGCCTCCATCTTCGTCAGAGGCTGCCCCTAAAAAAGCTTCCCAATCAGATTTTGCTGGCAATCCTTCAAAAAGCACCAATGGCCTAAGGATAGGCTTTACATCGAGAGAATAGACTTCAATATGTTTAAAGAAACTCGCCTGCTTTTCCTTATCCCACGTACCTATTCCCGTCAGCGTCACATCCCAGCAATCGGGATTTTTCTTAACAAAATCGGAAATATACCTAAAAAAAGCCAGCGCCTCTTCTCTCTCCATATTTCCAACAACTAACGCTGCCCAGAGCATTTCTGGTAATCGTTCATTAACCCATGAAGAAGGAGACAGAGCAGGTAACTGTAGAAAGGGTGGGGTTAATTGCTTCCTATGCCTTTTATGCTGTGAAAGCTTGGTCTCAATTTTATTATTCTTGGTCTTCTTTTTTGACATAACAAAAGAATTGTACTGCTGACATATAAACACAACAAGCTAAAATATCCAAGTGCCCAAA
>CAZHGK010000182.1:0-2027 GCA_964532095.1 uncultured Planctomycetales bacterium
CGGGTTGTTAACTTTACGTGGAGCTTGGGATTTACTTCGCACAGATCCAATCATTAAGTTTTTAGTAACAGCGATCACATTTTATGGAATGTCGACTTTTGAAGGACCATTATTATCTATTAAATCAGTGAATGGTTTAGCTCACTATACGGATTGGATTATTGGTCACGTTCATGGTGGTGCTCTTGGTTGGAATGGATTCATGGGATTTGCAATCGCGTATTATTTAATCCCAAGATTATGGAAGACCACCATTTACAGTGTGAAATTAATGACGACTCACTTTTGGTTGGGAACAACTGGAATTTTATTATACTACATTTCGATGTGGGCCAGTGGAATCACTCAAGGTTTAATGTGGAGAGCCGTCGATTCAGCCGGAAAATTAGTTTATCCTGATTTTGTAGAAACTGTGACAAGAATCGTTCCATTATATTGGATTCGATTTTTAGGTGGATTATTATTTATCGTGGGCTTTTTAGTAATGGCTTACAATATTTATAAAACCATTCAATCAGCTCCTGCGGATCAGTCCGAAGCAACTGTTAAGGCGGTCAATCAATTAAAAGAACAAACGGCTGCGGCTTCTGCAGATCATGCAGAGGGTGGACATCGTAAATTAGAAGGTTTAGCTACTGTATTTACAGTTCTTTCTTTGCTGGCGATTTTAGTGGGTTCGATTATTGAAATATATCCAACGTTGTCGTTACATAAATATGTCCCGCAAACAACTAAAGTTGATCCTTATACTCCGTTAGAGTTAATGGGTCGTGATATTTATATCAAAGAAGGTTGTTATGTATGTCACTCGCAAATGATTCGTCCAATGGCTGCCGAAGTTTTACGTTATGGTGAACCTTCAACTGTTGCAGAAAGTATGTATGATCATCCCTTTCAATGGGGTTCAAAACGTACTGGCCCTGATTTAGCTAGAGTGGGAACAAAATATCCTGATCTATGGCACTATCGTCATATGATAGATCCAAGGTTGATGTCGCCGAATTCAATTATGCCAAGTTATCCTTGGTTGGCTGAAAAATCTGCGGATTATTTATCTCTTCGCAAAAAATTATCAGTCATGAAAATGATAGGTGTTCCCTATGATGATGAAACGGTAGCGAATGCAGATGTCGTCGCGCAAAAACAAGCCGAGCAGATTGCGAAAGGTCTAGTTGAGCAAGGCGCTCCACAGGGCTTAGAGAAAAAAGAAATCGTTGCTTTGATTGCGTACTTACAAAGTTTAGGTAAAAAGGCACATCAATAATATGAAACAAGAAGGATTAAAATATTTTACAGACACAAATATGGTTGGTTTAGGATTAATAATATTTTTTGTCTGTTTTACTGGGTTTGTATTGTGGAGCTATCGTAAAGGTAGCTCGACATTATACAAACAAATGGAAAATTTACCTTTAAAGGATGAGGGCTAATATGAGCAATAAAGAAATGGATAAGGTTTTAAATCATGATTATGATGGGATTAAGGAATACGACAATCCACTTCCCAATTGGTGGTTGGCGACATTTTATATCACAATAGTATTTGCTGGAATTTATTATGCTTACTATGAATTTGGTGGCGGAAAAACTTTGGCGGACGAATTAGTGGATGATATGAAAAATGTAAAAACTGTTCAGGCGCAAAACAAAGGTCCTGAAACATCGGATGCAGATTTGCAAGCCAAATTTACTGACACCAATGTTGTAACTGCTGGAAAAGATATTTTTATGAAAAACTGTTTAGCTTGTCATGGGGATAAGGGGCAAGGTTTAGTAGGACCTAACCTAACAGATAATTTCTGGATTCATGGCAAAGGCACGCCCGCAGATATTTTAAATGTTATCAAAGTCGGTGTCTTGGATAAAGGTATGCCGGCATGGGAAGCGACTTTAAAAGCGGATGAACAAATTCAAGTTTCTGCATTTGTTTATTCCTTAAAAGGGACTAATCCAGAAGGTGCAAAAGCCCCTCAAGGGGAAGAAGTTAAGTAATTTTAATTTCTTTTTAAAATTTAAAACTAAAATGA
>CAZHGK010000183.1:0-774 GCA_964532095.1 uncultured Planctomycetales bacterium
TCCGCGTGGTTAATTGTCCACGTTTTTAGGCGTCCGTCAAATGCGGGATAGCTCAGACTGTCCCTTTGCTAAGTTTTGAAACTTGTGCCGGGTCAATTAGAAACGAAATTGGTACACCTTCCAGAAGTGCCGGGGTCAAATAAAAAATTAGAAATACGTTCGTTCCTAGGAGTATGCGAAACGATGACAAAACAGAATAAAATCGCGGTTGCAGGTGTCGCAGTTATAGCGCTTTGGATTCTGGTAGTCTTAGGTGGTGAAGTTAAACGGCAGTATCGTATTTACAAAAGAGAGTCGTATTGTTTCAATAAGTACGGTTCATGGGAAATAAAAGACTTATTTGCTGGTTACGATAAGCCTGAAATCTTAGAGACACATTGTTTGACGACGGTTTTGAGAACTAGACTCGACGATATGTATTCAATTGTGGAAAGCAACGAAGCGATTGATGAGACCTTGCGCGGGCAAATTATGAGTGAAGCAGCTTATGCAAAGGATGAACGTTTTCTTCCTCATATTATCAGCTATCAAAAATATTTAATGAGCCACAAAGACTCAAGTAGCCTGACACAAATTAGCAATTTTGGCGGTGAAAAAGCTTTGAAGGCCTTGTCTGAGCTTGAAAAATATGTGCGTGAGAATAATTTGTCCGATCAACACTTAAAGGATATTGCTCGTCTGAGAAAGACCGTGTTCGCACGTAGAAAAAGAGTCACTTTCTGGGGGCATGTTCTTTTTTACTATTAGAATAAAATCGGTACCGTTTCCAAAAGT
>CAZHGK010000183.1:784-1984 GCA_964532095.1 uncultured Planctomycetales bacterium
AGTAGTGTCTAAAAGAAGGCCATACAACTTATGAAATGTCCCGCTTGTGGTGCTTACATTCCCGATGGGCTGCATTCAAAGCAATGCTTTGAATGTAACGCTTTTATTGAAGAGTCGGTCGGCAATGAAGTGCGAAGAAATGATGCGGTGCCTTCAAATAGCGCTAAAGAAGAGGCTTTTCCTGCAGATGTTCAAAAGCAGATGAAGGAAGGCGAAGGCTGTAAAAGAATCGTGCTAACCAAGTATGATTTCTTTTGTAAAGTAGCAACTGCCTACAGTGTTGCGGCCATTTTTTCTGGCGGCATAGGGATTTCTTCAGCAATGAGGATGGATTCTATTTTCGGGGTGCTGGTAATGGCGCCTATTTTAATCCCGCTATGGCTCGTTTTGATCGCCTTGTCCTTTATGCTCTTGTTTGCTGTGCGAGATTTTTCTGTGGAATTAAAAAGAAATAACCTTTTATATGCTGCGCCTATAGCATTAGTTCTGGGCGAGTTCGTTTCCTTTTTTATATTTAGCCCTTGGGGCGCTTTAATTATTCCATTGTGGCTGTTTGTTTTGGGGAACGGGTATGCTTCGACTTCGAAAAGCCAGAAGCTGCAAGGGCAGGCCAGGGTATGCCCCAAGTGCGGGGCATCGAATAATAAAATTCTATGGAATTGTTGGGAGTGTAAATATGAGCTTATTCCTCGCCCCCATGGATTGATTGCGGCTTCTCAGCCGGGCCAAGCAGCACATGTAACGAGTGCCTTGGAATCAATTTCTATCTACACACTTATCGGGCTGTTGCTATTCGGTTTCACAGTAATGTGCATTTTTTCGGGCTCTCCCCATTTGACGATGGCGATATTCGGTATGATACCCGCCGCGATGGCAGTCTTTATTGACAAAGCCACAATCGATCACGTTGGATTTGTATTTTTTACATGCGGTTTTTTGTTTTGGGGCATGATTGGCGCCGTGATCGGAACAGCCTTTATAGATAAAGTTAGCTTGACGCGGAAGCAAGTCATTTTGTCTGCAACGATTAGCCTTCTGGTGCTTTTATGGATGGCCAGTGCTATTTATTTGGGGCAAAAAACCAAAAACACTCCTTACTATCAACAGTACAAAGAGCGCAGTCTCGCATCTTTAATGCCGTGATTTTGAATGGTACCGGGTACCAAAGGGACACGTAACAATTGATTAAGAGATTTTTCC
>CAZHGK010000184.1:0-1940 GCA_964532095.1 uncultured Planctomycetales bacterium
TCCGTTTATCAAGGAAGTCTGCAAAGATATGAAGCTAGAGTATACGGAAGTCGGGGTTATCGAGACGAATAAAATTATTCTTTCAGAACTTCATAATGTAGCCCGTTTGTCTTCGAAAAAATCTTCATAATACTCTTCCCCTTACCGTTTGCATTCATCTGATCTGGAAAACCGAGGCTATTTAGCCTGTAAAATTTGGGTTGTATCTAGTAGTACTATAGGATATAATTTAATGATAAAAATACATATAGTCTATGTATTATTAAAACTTATGATTGAACAGGACATTAATTCAAAATTAGCAGTAGGATCGACTGATAGAAGAGCTTTTTCTGGCGAACAATCTCAAGGAGAAGTAGCATCGGCTGTTGTACATCAATTAGGTGACTCTGATTTTTTAAGAAAGAAAACTAGATCATTTGCCAGACGCGAAGATATGCCTTCTTTAGATGACATAATTCAAAAAGTTCTAATTGAGGAAGGATTTTCTACTGATTCTTCTCATTCAGGATTGTCACATTTAGCTGATATAGAAAAACAGCATATGTTATATCGAGAAATGCATATGCGTTTTTTTGGCTCTGAACCTCTTTTTGAAGCAATCCCGATAAGTGCTCATGATCCTAGATGGAAATTAGTTCAATATTATGAAAGATTAAAAAATGCAGAAATAGGAGCAGTAAAAACACAGCTACAAATCCTTACTCACACTTTATATTTAGAGCCAAATCAAGATGGTGTAGACAGTCAAGGTACTAATGGCCATCATATAGCGACTGAATCTAGCATAAGGCAATTATTGAGAGGAGTTGCAAACGCTTCTTCAGGGAGTGCACTAGTGGAAGCCTTTCACCATACAAGTAATACCTGGGCAGAAAAAACGGTGAAACAACCGGAAAAAGTAGGGGTAAATGGCGGTAAAAAAAATAAAGGAAGAGTTGGTAAGCATATTAGTGAGTATGAAATTACTTTAGATACTACTAAAAGAATAGGTAAAAATGTTGGTCTTAAAGGAACTGAAGATGAAGTAAGCCAAGGAATTACTCCATGCCCTGAGGCTTTATATCAACTTCGTATGTGGGAACGAGTTGAGACGGAATCTGGATCAGAGCAGTTGCAGTATATTGGAAGAGTAGGTTTTAATGTACATTTTGAAGGTGATGCAGCAGTAATTTCTGTTAATAATCTTCAGCATAGTCCAAACATTGATAGATCTTGGTTATCTAGATTTAAAAAAGGTAATCATGGAAAAGTTGTGACAGATTTTTTAATGGACAGATTACAGATGGTTGCTGCTACATATGAAGAACAAAATGATAAACCAACAGTAATTAGAGGTCTCGCAAATCCAGAGCCTCAAACAATTGCGCACGATAAAGAAAGAATTCAAGAATTAGGTCAAATGTATCGAACTGCATTTGCCGCAAATGGAATTGAGACTGTACGAGCAGAAAATAAACCATACTTGAAATTGGAAAAAGAAAAACATAGTGGGTTTAATATTCCTGATTCTAATTTTGATGCATATTTAGATTGGCTTGAAAATAAACACATTGCTAATGAAGAAGTCGATGCGCTTTATCATAAGTTTATTAATTTAGCTGCGCTTGTTTATCCTGGTGTTGATATTCATACTTATACTCCTGAGCAAAAGCAAATTATCACAGAAATAATTCATAATACCGGAGAAATTCGTCGTTTAGGAGGAGAGATAAGTGATGAAGACTTATTACCATTGACACAAGCAGATCAATTTGTGTCTTCTGGTTTTCGTGAAATAGTAAAAAATAAATTACAACAACTACAAAATACTTCGAAGGCAGCTTCATCCGAGCCAGCCGTTCCAGTATCTGAACAACAAACATCAAATATAAGCTTTATAGATTCGACACCGGAATATAGACAGTTGGCATCGTTAATGTTTCCCGAGGCGGATTTAA
>CAZHGK010000185.1:0-1898 GCA_964532095.1 uncultured Planctomycetales bacterium
GGATACGGATAATGGCTTTTTCTTCGTCTAATTTTGTTTGAACGTTTAATATTCCACCTTCAGGCATAGCATCGATAGCGTTAAGCAAAATATTTAAGAGGGCTTGTTTAAATGCCTGCTGATCGAGCAGAATATTTTGGTTGTCAGGAAAATCTAGTGTTTTGTTAAGGGTGATTTTCTTTTTTATAAGATCATTACTTAAGAAATCCAAGGTAAAGTTAATAGTTTCATTTAAAGAAGAAGGTTTAGGGTTAAGGGAATTAGGTTTAGCAAAATCCATCAGTTCATGAACAAGATTATCAATTCGGCTTACTTCTTTAGGAATAATTTTAGAGAATTTGCTTAAAAATTCACGGTCATCAAGTTTTTGAGGCAGGTACTCGCTGAATGTTTTAATGGCAGTTAAAGGGTTTTTGATTTCGTGAGCCAAACCGCTTGAAAGAATAGCGATTGATTTTAACCGCTCACTTTGGATGATTTCTTTTTTAAGAAGTTCGTTTTCTTCGCTAATTTGATTATATGAACCACGAAAGAAGTTCTTTTCAATAAAGTCTTGAATGAAATTCTTAAGCGGCGTAAAGGCAATTGCGATAATTGTGGCTGATGCTGTAGAAATGAATATGGATTTATAGCCAATGACAGATTGAAGCATATGTTCGGCAAAGTAAATACATATTAAATAAAACAAGCTAACTGTAGAAATTAGTATTGTGTAAACAATACTATTTTTAACAATAATTTTTATATCCATTAGTTGGTACTTAAATATGGCGTAGGTAATAAATAAGGTGTAGAAGGGTATCAAAGAGTTAGCGTATGGTTTTAATGATATATCATAGCAAAATGTAAAATTTGGAATTCCACCAACATATGCCAGTAATATTCCATAAAAAACATATCTTAGTCTAACGTTCTCGTTATGATTTCCTTTTTTATAGATTAAATATAGAGAGGATCCAATAATAACCAAATATTGCAAGAACATTATTAATAGTGTTGGTCCCGCCATGCTCCAGTGAGAAAATCCATAATGAGGTTCAAAATTTTTAATCAAAGACTCATTAAAACCAGTTACAAAAAGAATGAATGAAAATATATATGTGTACCTAACAAAGCTTGAGTATTTCTTTTGTTCATTAATTAAATGTGTTGTGAAATGAAGAAATGTGGAAGGTATGAAACAGGCAATCGAAACTGACATTCTTGCACATAGTAATGTGAGAGGTAAGTTAGGATTACTTGTAAGCCAATATAATTGAAATAATGCCCATAAAGCAACAGAACTAGAATATAAAAAGAATGTTTGGTTAGACTTTCCTTTAGGGTTGCTATTTAAAACAAAGATTCCACAAATTATTGAGGTTAGAAAATTGATAAAATCGCAGAATATTAAGAATTTCATATTAATTTATAGGTAATCCAATAATAAAGCTTGTTCCTTGTCCAATAGTACTTTCTACAAATATCTTCCCATTATGATTCTTGATGATTTCATGCGTAATTGATAGGCCTAATCCTGTGCCGTTGTCTTTCTTCGTAAAGAACGGATCGAAAATATGAGGGATGTCATTAGCCGGTATTCCACAGCCATTATCTTGGATACGGATAATGGCCTTTTCTTCATCTAATTTTGTTTGAACGTTTAATATTCCACCTTCAGGCATGGCATCAATGGCATTAAGAAGAATGTTTAGAAGCGCCTGTTTAAATGCCTGCTGATCGAGGAGAATATTTTGGTTGTCTGGAAAATCTAATGACTTATGTAGAGTAATTTTCTTCTTTATAAGATCATTGCTTAAGAAATCTAAAGTAAAGTTAATAGTTTCATTTAAAGACGATGGCTTAGGGTTAAGGGAATTGGGTTTAGCAAAATCCATCAGTTCATGGACAAGATTGTC
>CAZHGK010000186.1:0-232 GCA_964532095.1 uncultured Planctomycetales bacterium
TCATTGCGAGGAACGAAGTGACGAAGCAATCTCAATTAGAAACATTCTCAATCATCTGGGGCACCCGGCGCATTAGCTATGCGCAAATTAATATCTATATTGCCTCAGCCATCAAATATTTAAAAGGTGTGGGCATCAAGCCTGGTTCCCGTTTGGCAATTTATGCGGAAAATAGCGTCGAGTATGTAATTTTACTTTTAGCGCTTTGGCAAATGAAGGTTATTGCAGCTCC
>CAZHGK010000186.1:246-1700 GCA_964532095.1 uncultured Planctomycetales bacterium
GATAGTTATGCTGCAAAGATTGCTGCGGTTGATGTATTTAAAGCGGCAGATATTAACCGGGCGATTAGTTTTGATGCGCGCCAACAGCAAGAAGGGGCATTTAAATATCAAGATATAGATCTTAACGATGAAGTGACCATCATTGCCACCTCAGGTTCGAGCGGAGAGCCTAAGGCTGCCTTGCATACGTGGGGCAATCATTTTTATAGTGCTCAAGGTTCCAACGATGTCATTGCTTTAATTTCTCAGGACCGATGGGTATTGTCCTTGCCTTTTTATCATGTGGCAGGCATTAGTATTTTAGCGCGGTGTTTACTTGCGGGGGCTTCCTTGGTTGTTATGGTCGACGATGATTTAGGGGCCGCCATCCGTCGCAGCAAAGCCACGCACATTTCTTTGGTAGCAACACAATTGTTGCGTTTACTTAGCGATGACCAGAACCATGCTGTGCTTAAATCGTTTAAAGCAATTTTATTAGGGGGCAGTGCAATTCCTCAGTCGTTAATTAAACAATCCTTAGATTTAGGGTTAAATATTTATTTGAGTTATGGTTTAACAGAAATGTCGTCGCAAGTAGCAACTGGAAAGCCGCAGCAATTAGGCAAAGCCTGTGCCAAGGTCTTGCCTTACCGCAAATTGCGAGTAGCTGCAGATGGGGAAATATGTGTTGGAGGTGAAACATTATTTAAGGGATATGTTTCAGGTGGGAAAATCAATGGTCCAGGAGAATGGTTTGCTACGGGAGATTTGGGAATCTTAGATGACCAAGGGTGTTTGACGGTCATTGGCCGTCGGGACCACATGTTTATTAGTGGTGGTGAAAATATCCAGCCTGAAGAAATTGAAAAAACTATTTTAAAGATAGAAGGTATTGTGGAAGCAATTGTTGTTGCCAAGGAAGATAAGGAATTTGGTTTTAGACCAGTGGCTTTTGTGAAATTCCAGGGTGCTGGGATGTCGGAGGAAGAATTAAAAAATATTTTAGCCCGTGATTTGCCTCGTTTTAAAATTCCCGTTTGTTTTTATCCATGGCCGTCGCAGATGATGGAAAAAGGAATAAAGATTTCTCGCAAAGACCTAGAAAGCGCTTTCTCGAAAACCCCTTCCAGGCCTTGATAGACGTAGATTTATAGGACATACTTTATATGTCTGAAAGTATGTATATAAATCTATGAAAACCCCATTAATTCTCTTATTAATAATTTCATTTTTGACATCTAACATTCCGTTTGTTAGAGCGAATGATATTCCTTTGCCTGCACCTGGGGTGATGGTTCATCTCAGTCCCGAGTATAATCCAGCAATTCTAAAAGGCATCAAGGTCCATCCCGACCAACCATTCAAATTTGAATTTATTCTTGATACCGGGGATTCCCTCCCCCAACAAAATGGTGGGGAGGGTAAGGGAGGGGGGCAAGAACAATTAAAGACGCAAGCAAATCGCTTAATCAAAT
>CAZHGK010000187.1:0-1695 GCA_964532095.1 uncultured Planctomycetales bacterium
AGCAATGCCCTTCTAAGGCATGGGTCGGGGGTTCGAACCCCTCCCGACGCACCAAACTTCCTTATCACCGCAACATACATAGATAGCGACAAATCGCGTACAAAAAAACAGGGCTTGCGATAGACCGACAAGCCCTGTCCTCAGCACCGAGCACAATTGTAAAAATTTATTTCGGCACAAGTATTATTACGTTTTTATACTATTCAACCTTAACAGTCCTCGCCTTATGCGCTCTCTTGCTTAAGATATCCTCAACTTCATCCTTAATACAAGCAGCAAATAATTCCATGGTCGAAACTCCTTTTTCAACGCAATTTGCATGCGCTGTGTTATGTATCTTACACATTGATGCCTCATGACCAGCCAACTCACTGCAGTCAGCAGTTGGAGGGGACTTTTCCGCAGCTTGTGTAGCAGTAGCGAAAAATAATACTGCGTAACAAAACAGGATTTTGCTAAATTTCATTTTAATGCTCCATATTCAAACAAGGATAAAAATTGCATTAATTCTCTTCGATTTCACATCAACCATTAGGATGTCCTGCGGCATAGTTTCCTTTATAGCTTTTACGATAGCAGAGTTCTCCATGACGATATTTATCAGATGGGCAAGCGGGAGCGGTACCAGTACCAACGTTATAACTAGCTTTCGTGCAAGTCACACCAAAATCTTTCATCTCGCTAGGGCATGATTGCCAGCATGTCAGGGCCTTGCAGGTGTAACCACTGTTTGGTTTGTCATAACAAAGTCCATCCTCATTCTGCTTGTCACCAGAACATGAGCTAGTCGTTTTGCATTTCCAACTTGATGGACTCCATCCTCCTGAACATTTGGTATCAACTTTGGGCACAGTTCCCGCTGCACGTGTATAAGTTTTTTTAGTACAAGAAGTCGTGGTGGCACCAGAAGACATATCACTAGGGCAGTTTTGATAGCACATCGTCATACCATCACTAGAATAACCAGATTTACAATCTGTGTAGCAAAGCCCTGAACGATAGACTTTTCCACTATCGCAAGCGTTTGGAATAGTAGGATTGGGATCTTGGAAAACCTGTTCTATTTTTAAATCTTGTTTAAAACCGTTATCAAAAGTCAGTGTAATTGTATGATAACGATAGGCTTGATAATCAAGAGTCGTTGCAGCAGGATTGTACGGAACATGATAAGCGAAAGATCGATTGCCATACAATTTACCGGATGGAAGGTCCGTAATATATTTCGACCCACTCAAAGTCCAACCGCACTTGGAAATATCTGTACCATTACTATTAATGGTGACTTGAATGTTTCCTGTATACGAATCCGCTGATAAATACTGAGTGAAAGCATCAACATATAGACCCACATCACCTATAGGCATATTTGGGTCTAATGAGGTAAATGCAACAGTTCCCCACCCCTGACCGGTCTCGTGCTGAAAATTATCACCGCATACACTGGCAGCCACAGCTTGACTCGATGCTACTGCAAAAAGCAATCCCCCAAGCAACAAAGGGATTTTATGTGCATATTTTTTTAACATTTCCTTCTCCCAGAATAGATACTTTTTACTTACATCATGCACGACTGATACATTTATTTTCGGCAATCCATTATGAGAGAATTATTTCCCAAAATCAACTTATCTTAATAAGATCCCATATAATCACGCTTGCCGATATCAACGCCGTTATGACGCAAAATGTCGTAAG
>CAZHGK010000188.1:0-1695 GCA_964532095.1 uncultured Planctomycetales bacterium
GCTTGGCAACCTGCTTGGGGACACGGCCCCTTCGGGGACATGTCCCCTGGTTGGCGCTGGTTCTTTGCTAAAGCTAGATAATCACCCTCTAACATGACTTTAAGATGTCCATCAATCACAAACGCAGTCTGATTATGCTCATACACCGTTGCTTTATCCGCTAAGATCCATACCTTATTAAATGTATTGACTGGAATTTCGGTCGTACCATATTGCTGCTTGGCTTTCTCGTACACGCGGTTCCAAAATGCCTTGCCTAAATCTTTTTCTGGATAAATTAAAGACGCAGTTAATTGTTTGAGTGTGTAATCTTGGGCTAATAAATCACGACCTAGGGCAGTTTGTCCTAAAGCATCGGGCACCATGCGGTCTTTTTCATAGGGGCTTAAGTTAACCCACAAATCCTTTTCAGGAATGGTTAAGGCAGCAAAGAAATATTTAACCAAGCGGTCGCCTTCGATTTTTAACTGCGGATGAGTTGCTTTTAAGTGAGAGTTACCTGTATCAACAATAAAATCAAATAAAAATGGATTGTCTTGGTGGACCGTTAACCCTTTAATTAATAAAGGATCATACGCGGGGCTTAAATTCACCATGGTCCCGGGCTTTGGAAGAGATAAAACATCTGCATGGACTGGTGTAAGATAAAAATTTGAAATAAAAAAACTAAGCAGGGTAACGAAACTAATGGAGCGGCGCAGAAACATTGGGGATTCTCCTCACTATTAATGACAGATCAGACCTAGGAAAACCTGCCTGCCGGCAGGCAGGCGCTAAACCTTGAAAGAATACCACACCAAAACGAGTTGTCAAGTCGAAGGAAATTGCGTAAATTATTGCAATATATTGTCTTATATCTTTATTAAAAGATTTATTTGAAACTATTCCCGGCGGGTAAACACAAAACCCTTTTCTTCTCTTATAATAGGGTCAGTAACAACGGAGCTCATGGGGCTGCGGGCTGTTTGGGGCAGCTGTGATTTCGCTAAAACTTCCAACTTCCAGCTGGGTTTGGAACGATTATGCACCTTGGCGACCGGCTCTTGGCCTAAGAAACATCCCTTGGTATAAGAAACAAATTCAAACTCATCCACATTAAGAATCATATCCTCTGCTTGATAATCAATGCCCAGTATAGGAATATGGTGTTGCAAACGAAACAAGGTAAACTCATCTGCTGTCACATTGGCTGAATATTCGTTAACTGTGGCAATTTTCTGGCCATGCTTTTGGCTAATTGCATATTCGCCTGATTTCAAAACATGATTGCCGTCTAAGTCAAAATACACGTGATGGTTTAAGGGCTGCAAGGTGGAATGATTCAAACGGGCATAACGGCCAAGATGATCGAGCACTGATTGAAGAAATTGTTTAGGAAAAACTAAATAGTACGCATCATCACCGACTTTCACTTGATCGAAGGTGACAATGATGCGGCCATGCAGGTTCAAGAACGCGTTGCGGGGCTTGTCTAAGCTATTGGATGCTAAGCCACTTAAGAATTTCTCTACGTTGCCTGTAACGCTTAGAACTATGTCATCGAGTTTATATAATCGCATTTGCGTTCTTTCATCATTATCTATGACTGTAAATCTTGCCCGGCATTGTTCCGCCCTTAGATAGGCATTAAATGTTTTGATATTTACTCCGCTCAGGGGCGGTTTCTTAACGCCAAAGTTGCCTATGAAATCTAAA
>CAZHGK010000189.1:0-1652 GCA_964532095.1 uncultured Planctomycetales bacterium
GATGCCGACGGGGCAATATTCAAAGCTCCACTAAGAACAGGTGATTTCTTAAATACAACAACCACAGAACCATACGCAGGAAGTTCAAAATTAATTTGGTTCCCGTACATCACAAATTCTGTGCCAGGCGACTTTACCACTTCGATATTTTTTTTATCAAATTCTTTTATCGGATGCTGCGGATTACCAGGATAGTCGATAGCCGTTATGTCAACGGCAACATTCCGGCCTTGATCAGAATAATTGACAATAGCCAAAGCATCGCCAGTTTCATTATGAAAAACAACAGGAAAAAGCCCTCCCAGCTGATTATCCCTTGGAGTAGTTAATCTGGCGCTATAAGACCTGCCTCTTAATATGGTTTGAGTCAAAACAGGTAACATCGCTTCAAAGCTGGCTAAAACCCTTTGATCCGCATCCCCAAACGGTGGATAAATAAATTCATAAATACCTGCGTCGGGAGATTTCATTTCAATATTAACGCCTTGTGACCGGCGCATACCCACAATTTGCCGCAGCGGAACAAGGACATGGCCACCAACCAAGAAAGCAATCATGGTGGCCGCCATAGCCCGGTCAAAACTTCCAAAAGCATCCAAAGCTGGTAGCTCGTCGTGATTTTCGGTAAAAACAACACTATTTCTTATAAATTCCCTTGGCGCATCGATAAACACATACCCGCGCAATTTATCCATATCGCCCTGCTCAAGTAAATCAGGAATAATTTTGTTATACGTCGCAACTCCGAAGCTCTGCAAACTTCCTGCGCGACCAGTCCATTGCGCAAAATGTTTGGCACCATCAGCTTCATACGTTTCTGCAAAAATAAACATTCCGGGATACTGTTTATGGACCGCCTGCATTAACTCATCCCAGAATTCCTTTGGCATTTTTTTCTGAACATCTTCGTCAGACAAATGCCAACCCCAAGTATTACGGATATGCAACCATAATCCCAAATAAGCCAAATCAGCTCTCATTCCGCCATTTAAAGTCAAACGTGCAATAGTTGCCAAAACTTCCTTGATCATAAATTGCCGGGCTTCTTTATTAATGAGCATAATCTGGGCTAAACTCGTCATAGCTGGGCCCAAGGAATGTTCCTTGGCTCGACGGACAATTATCTTTGGATTGAGCGGATGCCGATAAAAATGCCACAACCAGCGATCGTTTAATAAATCCAAGATTTCCGCATCAGACTTTCCGCGTAAGGCATCAAACTCTTGGCGAACAGCGCGGATATAATCATTATCATTTTTATAAACTGTTGCTAACCCATCCACCCTTAAAATCTCCGGCGAATCCATAGCAATGTGATTGGTCACAAAATCAAGAATCAAAATCATACCGCGATCTTTAAGCCTTTGCGCAAACGCAATCACTTCACTCTCATCAGCGGCGATGTTAGGATCTGGCGCATAACGATACACATCAAACGCTGAATGCCAACGAGGCAAAGTTTCTTTATGATGTGCTCCCCAATGTTGCATGGCCTCTAAGGAAAACGGACTTCGCTGCCATATCCCTTTTATCCAAACCGCATTAAAACCCAAACTTTTAAGCCAATCTAAAAATTCATCGGTAACTTGCGAAAGCGGTTTACCTAAACCACGGGCATCTATTTCAACGATCACAAGCGACGAAGCGCTTAA
>CAZHGK010000190.1:0-1534 GCA_964532095.1 uncultured Planctomycetales bacterium
TGCGTCTTTAACGGAATTAAAAACCGGTACGCCATGCACATCTTGGCCAGCCTTGCCAGGAGTAACCCCAGCGACAACCTTGGTGCCGTATTCTAACATTTGTTTGGTGTGAAATGACCCGTCACGGCCGGTAATGCCCTGGACAAGAACCTTGGTGTTTTGATCGATGAGTACGCTCATAGGATTTTATTTCGATTGTTTAACAGCTTCCATGACCGCTTGGCGCATGGACGTGAATGTGTTTAAGTTAGCATCTTGAAGCATTTTCTTGGCAATGGCCTCATTGGTCCCAGTCAAACGGATGACCAAGGGCACAGGAATCTGGATTTGCTTAAGCGCGGCTAAAATACCGCTGGCAATATCATCGCAACGGGTGATCCCGCCGAAGATATTAATGAGCACAACCTTGATGTCTTTATTGCGCAGGATGATTTTTAAAGCGTTTAACACTTTTTCCGGATTGGAGCTTCCACCGACATCCAGGAAATTGGCAGGTTTTCCGCCCATCAAGTTAACAGCATCCATTGTTCCCATGGCCAAGCCTGCGCCATTGACGATACAGCCGACATTGCCCTCTAATTTCACAAAGCTTAAACCCTTGTCTTTGGCTTCTAGCTCGTCGGCATCTTCATATTTCATGTCTCTTAACTTGGCCACTTCTTCTTGGCGAAACAGGCCGTTATCATCAATAATCACCTTGGCATCAGCTGCCATCAAATTTCCTTCCCCGTTAATAACAAAGGGGTTGATTTCAGCTAAGGCACAGTCTTTTTCAAAAAACAGTTTCAATAATTTCTGCAAAATCGCCGTGGCGCTTTTTTGTAAGCGGGTATCTGCAAATAATTGAGCAACAACAGGGGCCCAACGCGCTTCATCAAGGTTTTTTTCGCCTTGCATGTAAAACTTCAGGATTTTTTCAGGATTGGTTTTGGCAGTTTCTTCAATTTCAACGCCACCTTCGGCAGAGGCGATAATAACCACGTCTCCTTTGACATTATCGATGGTAACTGCCAAATAATATTCTTTTTTAATATCAATGCCGCGGGCAACTAGTAGCTTGTCGACGGTGTACCCTTTAATCGTCAGCGCCTTGATGCGGGTAAATTCACTGACGAGACTTGTCTCATCAGCGACAACCTTGACTCCGCCTGCCTTGCCGCGTCCGCCCACTAAAACCTGGGCTTTGATGACGACAGGATATCCGACTTTTGCTGCAATGGCTTTTGCTTCACTGACAGAATCAGTGGCATCACCAACTGCGACGGGAATGCCGTAATCAGCAAATAAATTTCTGGCTTGATATTCGTGGATTTTCATAAGTGAGCGCTTAAGTTACAGGATTTTTATAGTGTTTTTCTTGACGTTTAGTGATGTTAGCACATTTTAATAACTTTGCGATATAAAATTCGTCAATTTGCAACTAGAATAGATTTCATAACGCAGAATCGATAAGCTTAGTCAAGATTCTTTCGGGCCTTACAGGCAAACATTGTCCGAGATTGCTTCGCTGTTCATTGACATTAAATTTTTTTGG